>AASF01001821.1 GCA_000168735.1 Candidatus Endoriftia persephone str. Hot96_1+Hot96_2
TTTAAACGAATTCGCCCTTGATCAGGAAGCCGGCGATCTGCTCGGGGTATACAGCTCCGGTGGGATGGTACTGGACCGAATCCATGAACTTGAGGTTGGCACCGGCCCGATAGGCCATGACCAGCCCGTCGCCGGTGGCGCCGTAGTGATTGGTGGTGGCGAAGCCGCGGATATGCAGCCGCCCGAAGCCGCCGGTGGCGATCACCGTCGCCTTGGCCCTGACCACCAGGAACTGCTCGGTATCGAGGTTGTAAAGGATGGCGCCGGCGCACTGGCCCTTATCGTCCAACAGCAGCTCGATGGCCGGCTCGAATTCACGGATGGTGATTTTGTCCGGGTGGTTCTCCACCTCGTCCATCAGCGTGCGCATGATGACGGCGCCGATGTAGTCGCGGCAGGAGACCATGCGCTTACGCGAGGTGCCGCCGCCGTGCATGACCTGGAGTGAACCGTCCTCCATCTTGTCCCACATGACGCCCAGGTTCTCCAGCTCCCTGACCACGTCCGGGCCGTCCTCGGTCAATGCGCGAACCAGTTCCGGCTTGTTGTCGAAATGGCCGCCGCCGATGGCGTCCAGATAGTGGCGGGTCGGTGAATCCTGAGCCGCGACGGCGGCCTGCATGCCGCCCTCGGACATCATGGAGTTGGCGTCACCAAGACGGAGCTTGGTGGCGATCATCGAGTTGACACCGTTCTTCATGGCGGTGATGGCGGCCCAGCAGCCAGCCCCGCCGCCGCCGATGATCAGCATGTCAGTCTCGTAATCGGGGTTGGCGAGATGTGCCTCCACCCGCTTCGGATCGACCATCGAGTGGGCTTCGAGGAGTTCGGTGATCTCAGTGGTGAGCTCCTCGTCCTTGTTGGGTCCCGATGCGGATCCGGCTGGCGCGCGGCNGGAGGGCGGAATCGGGATGGAATTGCTGATAGCACGTTTTCTTCCCGTTCCGCCGCGTTCATCGGTGGATAGACCGGCTCGCTGCCCTTCGACGAGTTCCCAGCCTTTTGGGGTTCGAGTCTTGGGTCTACCTTTTCAAAGCAAACCCTTCAAATTAATCCGGGATACATTCGTCTCCTCCGAAAGCACGCTTGTCGTCGATGCGAAACCGACCTTTAAACGCCCCGAAAGTTGGTTTTGTTTTACCTTCCGCGAATCCCACCCGGGAAGCGTGCTACTCCATATCCCGCGCGTAATACCGCTCGACTGAGGGCCTCTCTGTCCAAGGACATCAACTCGGCTATATTCGCCGTTGTACCTCGCCGTCCTTTATCTGCTGGAGGCGATTAATCGAGTTCCTTGCTTCTGGTTTGCGCAATTAGCGTCCCGTAGAGGCGCTTGCCGAGGATGCCGACCTTGTGCTGGATAATCTCGGCGGGGCAGCGCAGGGCGCACAGGCCGCAGGCAACGCAGTCGTAGGAGAGCTCCATAAGCTCGGCGATGTCGCCGCGCATGGCCGCCTGGATGTAGTCCATGACTTGAAGCCCCTGCGGACAGGCTTTGGTGCAGGTGCCGCAGGCCACGCAACGGAAGGTGGGCGGATAGAGCTGTTTGATGGTGTCGACGTCGGGAGTGAGTTCTTCCAGATCGTAGACCGCTTTCTCTAAAGGCACTGAGGGTATCTGGGAGAGCG
>AASF01001820.1 GCA_000168735.1 Candidatus Endoriftia persephone str. Hot96_1+Hot96_2
TTCGCCGTTACTGGGGTTGTGTGCGATATCCACCGCGATGTCTTGACCGTAGACGTTGGCCTGAAAGTTCCGCACCATCTGCAGCAACATGCCTTTGGTGATCTCGACCTCCCCATAATAGGAATCATCGAACTTCACCACTCGGGTAATGGTCTCCCAGGATTCACTTTGGCCTTCGGCCAGGGAAACCTCACCAGAGAGCAGCAGGACTGACCCCATCCGGGCCATCAGCAGAGAGGCGAATGATTCGAGCTTTGTCCATTCAGTGACCCCAGAAACGCAAAAAGCCGACCGCCCCATCCCCGAAGGGTGGAACGGTCGGCTTTTCGCTGGAAAGCGTTACGCCTTTATATTTTCAATACTAATTCTTGCAGAATCGCAATATAAGTCAAGGGGTTATGCGTCAACTCAGGTGACTACCGAACGCATTCTTACCCCTGATTTCATGTACACTTTATTGAACATGTTGACTGCCGATGCCATACTTGTCCCATAACCTGTACAGAAGAGCACTTCAAATGCGCATCGTCACATTCACAGAAGCCAGAAACAGCCTTAAATCCGTGTTAGATCAGGTGATTGACGACGCCGACTGCACAATCATCACGCGCCGGGATACCGAAGATGCGGTTGTTATGTCGCTAGAGTATTACAACGGGCTGATGGAGACGGTCCATCTGCTCAGGTCGCCAGCCAATGCGGCTCACTTGGAGAAGTCGATCGAGCAGTTTCGCCAGGGTAAGACGGTGACTCGAGAACTCGTCGATGAGTAGGCATCTCGCCTGGACCGAGGAGGCCTGGGCGGATTATGTCTACTGGCAGGGGCAGGACAGGAAGACCCTCAAGCGGGTGAACAAACTGATCACTGATGTGCTGCGGACCCCGTTTGAGGGGATCGGTAAGCCGGAAGCGCTGAAGCAGAACTTATCGGGTTTCTGGTCTCGGCGAATTGATGATACCAACCGCTTGGTTTATGCAGTGACAGATTCGCATGTCACTGTTATTTCGTGCCGGTATCACTATCAGTAGATTTTCTCAAAACCTTTCTCACTAAACCCATTCATTCGCTTATTTCCGACCAGTATTACAGGCACACCTTTTGCGCCCATTTTTTCATACTGCCGCTTGGCCTTAGCGTTTTTCTCAATATCGTATTCAGTGAATGATATACCTTTTCTCCTGAAGTACTTTTTCGCCTTCTTGCAATAGGCACACCAGCTCGTCGAATACATGACCACTTTCTTGCCAGTATGTAATAGTGACCTATCGTAACTGACAGCCTCGTAGGTATTGATTTTTAGCTTTATTTTCTTTGCTTCCAGATGCCTCGGCTTCTTATCAGAGAAGTGGGCCTTCCCATTCTCATCCGTCCATTTGAATATTTCCGCTGTTGCATGGCCGGCAATCAATAAACAAAGTGCCAGTACAGCCAGTATTTTCAACATCATATTCTGCATAAAAATTCCTCTGTTATGCTGGCGGAAGAACAACGGACTGTCCTCAGCTTAATGAGTAACTGACGGGCACTTTCACCCACCGCTTACACCTACACTTTGCCTCAGCCCCCACCGGCAGCACTCGCACAACACGGGACTTAATCACCACCCCATCAAACAGCACCTGACCACAATCACAGCGTACTACGGGACGGATAGACTGGACAGGATCAGTAATTGCCATCATCAGGAAGCTCCGGTTCGTATTGAAAGCCATTATCCCCCGGATAGGGGCGGCTGTGGTCGACCTCGCCAGTGACGATCGCCTCGGGAATGCCGTCCGGGAAAGCCAGGCAGATGAGGGATCCCTCAACCGAGTCGATTCTAGTGTAGACAATTCATGCACTGTTTACTGACCAGCGTGTGTATTCTCCTGATTCAATCTGTCTGATAAGTGCCAGCAGGTCTGGGTCGAGCAGATCGCTGCGCCCCAAGCGGTAGAGGGAGTAGGACTCGGCGAACCACTCCTTGTGGTTGGTTCTCGAGTACCGCGTGGGAAAGGTTCTGCCCGGTTTCTTGAATAATTTTAGAAGATCCGCCTCGAGGGGCGGGGCCTGGTAACTAGTAGCATCACTCACCCCGAGCTGCTGATGGATGTGGTGCCCAAACTCATGCCAGATGGTGGATTTGTACTTCTCCTCGGGCAAGGAGAAGTAGGCATCTGAGAGCGCTGGGGCTACATCCGGACTACCAGGCTTCCAGGTGGACGGTGGATTGGTGACCACTTCGACGGGCACGCCCTGCTCCAGCCGTTTCAGGCGATTCTCCAGGTTCTGGATGTCCTTCAGATAGGCCTGTTTTATCTGCTCTTTGCGTGCTCGCTGGGCCTTGGTAGGTTTCAAGCCATTTATCGAGGATCTCTCGCTTCTGTTTGACCAACCCCTTGTGGTGGGCGATCGCCTCCTGCTGCGTCATCCGCGTGCCGAAGTAGCGGTTATTGTACTTGCTGATGGCAAGCACCCCATCACCCATCGAGGCAGCGGCCTGGCCGGCTGCAGTATTCACGCCCCGGAGCGCCGGAAGCCCCAGTTTTTCGGCGACCTGATCCACCTCATGCAGCATCCGGTTGGTGGCGTTTGCCGTCTCCACCTTGAGGCCAGAAAAGCTGATCTTGTTGAACTTCTTCTCCCGAATCTGCTTGGGAAGAAACTTGGGCCCATGACGGAAGCGAATCGTGAACTCGCCGTTGGCCTCTTTGGGATAGTGGTGGGCCCGGCCCTTGGTGACGTACTGCTTGGCGATCTTGTTGGCTTGGGGCAGNNGTTCTCAGCCACCGGGAACCCCTCCGGGAATGAGGTCTTGATGATCACCCCGCTGCTGTCTGGCTGAACTCCTTCGGTAGTCGGGGCCTTGCTACCGGGGATCGCCCCTTTGATGTCGATGCCCTTGCGGGCGTACTTCTTCTTCAGAATCTGCCAGGGGGTGGCAATTTCCTGCTCTGTCAGAACACCCTGGTTTGAGCGCCGCCTGCGTGACCCTAGCACCGAGCACATCTGACTGCACTCCCGCATCCTGACGCTTCAGCCAGTCGATGCGGGTCTCCTTGCCTTTCCTGTCGTCTTCACTCACCTCATCATTAAACACCACCTCAACAAGACTGAGCGTGTTGGGGTGCGCCGGCCATGGATTCTTTCCCTTTGGATAGACACCAGGACCCAGGCCATAGCGGTTTACCTTGGCGTGCATATCGCAGATGTCGGTGCGTGGATGGCTCGGCGATAGAAGGAACCTGGTGCCAATCACATCTGGATGATCGAAAGCTGCAGCCTGGTAGGCCTCACCATGAGCGCGGTTGATCTCGGTGCGGAACAGGCGCATGGGCGTTGCTGTAGGCGCTGCCCTCCGATCGCATCACCCCATCCAGGATCTGTTCGCCAACCTTCGTCGCGCTGGCGGCGTTGATCTGGCTCTGCACCTCCTTGGGAACTACCTGGGCGCGGCTGAGGAACGCCTGGGCTGCGTTGGATGCTGACCAGCCACGCACCCCCGCTGCTGGATGGCATCCCACCACCACCTCCCGGGCCTGGCCATCC
>AASF01001819.1 GCA_000168735.1 Candidatus Endoriftia persephone str. Hot96_1+Hot96_2
GATCACCAGGATCAGGAAGACCACCAGACCCACTGCATAGTTGCCGCCGATGACAAACGCGCCGAACGCCTCGATCACCTTGCCGGCCGCATCACCACCATGATGTCCTTCCAGCAACACCACCCGGGTCGAGGCAACATTCAGCGCCAGTCGCAGCAGGGTGGCGATCAGCAGCAGGCTGGGAAACACCGCAAACTCCAGCGGCCGGCGAGTGTAGACCACCACCAGCAGCACCACCAGCGAGAGGGCAATATTGAAGCTGAAGAAGAGGTCGAGCAGGAACGGCGGCAGCGGGATCACCACCATCGCCAGCAGCATCACCACCACCAGCGGGGCACCCCAGACCGTGGGCTCCCACCTGCTTCACATTATCGAGAATCGCTGTTGCATCCATCATATCAACCTGAAATAGGGCAGCCCATGACCGCCACATCCATACCTTGCCACCACCGCATGTCGGGCACGGCCCAACCTATTTGTCCTCCACACATCAGTCGTGCCGAAGATCTTCCGGCACCGGCAGATCCTCCGGCACCTCAGGCGGCTCACCACCAAATTCGTCATAGGCCTTCAGCTGAAACACGTAGGCGAGCAGCTTGGCGACCGCCAGATAGAGCCCGGCGGGGATCGACTCGTTCAGCTCGGTGCTGAAGTAGATAGCGCGGGCCAGCATCGGCGACTCGATGATCGGCACACTGCGACTCCCCGGCCACCTGGCGGATGTTTGACGCCACCAGTTCGCTGCCCTTGGCCACCAGCTTTGGCGCCTGCATGCGATTCTGGTCGTAAGCGCAGCGCCACTGCATAGTGGGTCGGGTTGGTCACCACCACATCCGCCTTCGGCACACTCCTCCATCATGCGCCGCTGCGCCATCTCCCNGCTGCAGGCTGCGGATCCGGTTCTTCACCTCGCGGGCGGCCCTCGGTCTCCTTCATCTCATCGCGCACCTCCTGGCGGGTCATCTTCAACTGCCGAGCTGTGATCCCAGAGTTGAAACGGCACGTCGATGGCGGCGATCAGGATCAGGGTCGAGGCGAGCAAGATCACCGACCAGCCGACCAGACTACTGATCAGATCGAAGCCCTGGTGCAGGTCCATTTCGTGCAGCTGCAGGTAGTTCTCCAGAGTGTTCCACAACAGCAAAACAGTCAGCCCGCCGATCAGCACAAACTTGGCGATCGCCTTCACCACCTCGATCAGCGCCTTGGCGGAGAACATCCGCTTGATGCCCTTCAGCGGACTCAACTTGCTCAGCTTCGGCATCAGGTTTTCACTGCTGACCGCCAACCCACCCAGTACCACCGAACTGGCCACTGCCAGCACGACCATTACCAGGAAGTAGGGAAGCAGCATCATGAAGGCGCTCTGCAGACTCTCCGTCAGGCGCACCAGCATGCTGCTGACATCGAAGATCTCCTGCCGACTGATGGTGAAGCCGCTGCTCATGATGTCACGCAGCTGCCTGCGCGAAGTGACCGCTCATCATCACCAGAGTGATCACCCCACCAAGGGTCACCGCCATGGTGTTGAGCTCCCGTGAGCGCGGCACCTGCCCCTTACGCCGCGAGTCGCTCATGCGTTTCGCTGTCGGTTGTTCTGTTTTTTCCTGGCCGTCCTTATTTTCGGCCATAGTTCACCTCGTTACGGCCAGCAGCCGCATTACCAGTTGGAAGCCCTCCTCCAAAATATTGGAGAAGACAGTCAGTACATTCGGCAGGGTCACCCAGACCAGTGCGAAACCAAACAGTATGGTGATCGGGAAACCCACGGAGAAGATGTTGAGTTGGGGCGCGGCGCGCATTACCACCCCCATGCCGATGTTAACCATCAACATTCGTCGCTGACCATCGGCAGTGCGATCAGCAGGCCGGCGGCGAACATCCGACTGGTCCAGGCGACGATCTCACGGAAGCCCGTTGCGGTTAATGCCGTCCAGCGCCACCGGCAGAGTCCGAAAGCTGTCCACCAGCAATTCGATCAGCAGCAGATGGCCACCGAGAAAGAGAAAGATGAAGCTCGCCAGGATCAGGTAGTACTGGGCCAGCACCGGCACCTGCACGCCGTTTTGCGGATCGACCATGGAGGCGAAACCG
>AASF01001818.1 GCA_000168735.1 Candidatus Endoriftia persephone str. Hot96_1+Hot96_2
CTCTATGGTTCTACTGGTATTTGTGGAGTGTTTTTGCGATGTCGCTTTAAAGATACAATACCGATTAATCCGGTGCCCATAAGGAAGATGCTGCTTGGCTCTGGAATCGAGTAAGTGAAGTAGTCCCATTGCGTGCGTTGGTAACTGTTTCCACCTCCATTCCCGAAAATTAAACCTGGTGTTCCTGAGCCAGGCCATGAAGGTTCATATATAAACCAGTCGTCAATAAGTAATGTCCCTTCCTTTTCAACCTGAAGATAAACCTTGTTGTCAAATATAGAGCCCATCAAGTAATAGGTGAGCCAGTCTGAGGTGTCAAAAGAGATAAGGTCAGTGGTTTCTGGATAGGTAAACTTGACTCCATCCTCAAAGAAACTAAATATCGAAAGTTGGTCAGCTTCATTGATCCAGATGAACGGGTCTCCAGAGCCCTGTTCATTTGCTAGTACACGCATGCGAGTTTCAACCCACCACCACTTATAATGATTTTGATTGACATTATTCTTCCAATCGTTTGGAGCGAAAAACTCATAATAGCTATTGCCTTTGATTTCTAGAACGTCACTGTCGTTATACGTTCCATCAGCAACAGTTATAATTTCAGCCGAACCACCCTCAGCTGCCCAGACAGACCAGCCTTCTTGCGGTAGGAAGGGTATTCATGTCAAGAAACTGATAAACAGCGAAGGATGATGTTGAGTGAAGCAAGAGCGAGAGGCTTAAGTAAATTCCTGAGCAGCTCAACAGTTTTTTCATTTCCGTCCCCTAAAAATTTGTGTCAAAAGCTTGTGGCATGTTTTGTAGTCTTGGCTTGTTCAGATGACTACGAGTCTGATAGCGCAGGTACCATGCCAAAAGCAGAAGAAATTTATGGCGACATATATGCTGTCTGATTAATAGGAGCTGGATCACACTTCTTGGTCTTTGCGTGAAAGGAATACGGGCAAAATAATCAAACCGTGATGCGACACTAACTTATGTCGTTTTCAGATGGTGTGTTGGCTGGATATTGGCGAATTGGCTGATGTGTAAAGAATTTCGACGCATCTATTGCTGATATCGCTCCGATATTGGCTATACATTCAACAGAAAACGCCAGGGAATTGTCTGGTGTGTTGACAGGAATGCCATGTCCTATCAATAAGTTAGCTTACTTTGGCTGTTCCCGCTGAAAGGTGTAAAGAATCCCGACGGTTAGTGTTGACTGCGTGCCCCTCAGCTTTGCTTGTTCTGAAAACTTGGGCCATCCCACCTTATATACCAGGGGCATCGCGCTTCTCAATGTGTTGCAGAAGGTGGTGTAGAAAAATCGACATCCCGTTCGCTGGGGCGCGCCTCGCCTCTATATTGGCCCCGGCCCCATGCTGCTCTGCTAATGCCCCAGCAAAATTGATCTTTCCCTGCTGCTCAGTTAATTTACCCCGCCCTTGTCACCTATTTAAGAGAGCAGAGGTCCCCGTGTCCACGTCCGAGATGGAAGA
>AASF01001817.1 GCA_000168735.1 Candidatus Endoriftia persephone str. Hot96_1+Hot96_2
GATCACCTCCCAGCTCTGCATATCGACGATGCTGACCTCCGGCTTTTGGAGATGAGGCGTGGCCAGCACCGTGCGGCCCTGATACTCCCAGGTGATGGCGGAGCTCATGTGCGGCATGCCCGGCAGGCTGACTTGAGCAACGGCTCGCTTCAGATCAAGATCCACTACCTGACCTGCGCTACCCTCTTTTCCCTTATCCATGCCCCGCGAAGTACCGATCACCCGGTCATATTCCTGGGTGAGAAAGAAGTCATCGAGATAGCCTTCGACACTGATGCGGCGCACCGGAAACCGCGCCTCCTTATGGGCATCCCCGGAGTCTTCGCGATAATCATGGACCCAACCGGAAAAGCCCGACGGCGGCTTGTCCATATAGCCGATCTCCCAGACCTCCGGTATATCTTTCAGCGCGGCGACAAAGCTCTCTCTCGGGTCTGCCGTATAGACCGCACTGACCCGTGAACTGGCGCCATTTTCATCTACCACATCGATCACCTTGAGCGGCGACAAGTCCCGGGCATCCAGAATCACCAGGGTATGGGGCAGATAGTTGGCCACCGCAACATAGCGACCATCATGGGAGACGGCCAGGTTGCGGGTATTGATGCCGGCCCGCACCTCGGCCACATACTTCAGATTGAAGACATCGAACTTGCTGATCCAGCCATCACGGGAGGCAAAATAGATATAGCGCCCCCCTTCGGCCCATTTGGGGCCACCATGCAGGGCAAAGCGAGTCGGCAGGCGATGGATCGGTTCGAAGCTGTCGCCATTCAGCAGGGTAGCGTGATGATCACCCAGCTCCACCACCATGAAGAGGTTGGAGATCTGCGCGTCAAACTGCGGCTTGTCTGGCAAGCTGCCAGGGCGGATGGTATTCCAGCCGGCTGGCCCTTGATCTCTTCCATACCCCAGGGGCGGAATCTCCTTCAGCGGCGTGTAGATCATGGCCACCAGGGGCCTCGATCTCCTTCGGCTTCAGGATCTCCCGGAAGGCAGGCATCTGCGAGGCGGGGCGGGTATCCCGGGATCACATTGAAGGCAGCCTTTTTTCTCAGCCGTTTCAGATTCTGCGGCAACAGGGGCGGGGCCCACCTTACCCAGCCGGTCGGCACCGTGGCACTCGGCACAATGTTTCTGGTAGAGCACATTGGCATCGATCGCCGTCCACGCATTACCCACCATCAGCATACCCAACAGCCCGGCCAACAGGACACGAATCAGAACTCTCTTCATAGATGATTTATCCGGCGAGTAGCCGGTCCCTCGGACCATCATCCTCTACCCTAACTTCAATCCCGATCTCTTTATCGGTGAGATAACAGGCGGGATCCTCACTCCAAAGCATCGCCGGTAAGCTGCCGGGCGCGCACACGAGTGTTGCCACCGCAGATATTGAAATAATGGCACTGACCACAACGCCCACCTATCTTGCGCGGTGATTGTTTGAGACCGGCCATGATCGGGTCTGAGGTGTCCTGCCAGATCTCGGAGAAGGGGCGCTGTTTGACATTGCCCAGGTCGTAGTCCCACCACATCGTGTCGGGATGGACCCGACCCTGATTGTCAATGTTGGCGATGTTGACACCGGAGCTATTGCCGCCCCACTGGATCAGCTTGTCACCAATGTGCTCGGCCTGCTCAGGGAAGCGTCGCTCCACCCAGCGCAACAGATAGACCCCGTCCGCATCGTTGTTGCCGGTGACAAACTCTGTACCCCGGCCCTCGGTCGCATCCTCCAGGGCGCGTTCGAACAACAGATCCATCGCCCAGCGGGTGGTGTTGAGGAAGACGTCGTCCTCACGATTCTTATTGCCCCGTCCGGCATAATTGAGGTGAGAGAAATAGAACTTGTTGATGCGCTCTTCGACCATCAGGTCGAGCAGCTGCGGCAGTTCCTCTGCGTTGTCCTGGGTCATGGTGAAGCGCAGCCCCACCTTGATCCCCGCATCCCGGCAGAGACGCAGACCGTGCATCGACTCTTCATAGGCCCCCTCCTTGCGGCGAAAGCGGTCGTGGGTCTCCCTGATGCCATCAATGCTGATACCCAGGTAGTCGAAACCCACCGCAGCGATCTTGTCGACATTCCGCTCATCGATCAGGGTGCCGTTGGTGGAGAGCGCAGTGTAGAAGCCCATCGCTTTGGCGCGGTGGGCAATCTCGAAGATATCGGGCCGCCAGCAAGGGTTCACCACCGGAGAGGATCAACACCGGCACCCGGAACTGCTTCAGGTCGTCCATTACTTCGAACACCTGTTGGGTGTTCAGCTCGTTAGGGAAATCGGTGTCCGCTGAGATCGAGTAGCAATGCTTGCACATCAGGTTGCAGCGTCGCACCAGGTTCCAGATCACCACCGGGCCCGGCGGATTGCGCTTGGGTCCCAGCGGCTTGGGCGCCAAGATCTCCTGCATAAATTGTGAGATTCTAAACATAGTCTTGTCTGATCCGCTCTTGGTGATCGACGCTCACTGGCAGCTCCGATCCGCTCACACCCCAATCCTCATGCCGGTTTTTTTGAGGATC
>AASF01001816.1 GCA_000168735.1 Candidatus Endoriftia persephone str. Hot96_1+Hot96_2
ACCGGAGCGGCTCAGCAGAGGCCGCAGGAAAACGCCCCAAGTGTGCAGGGTTCAAGCAACTGCAGGGTGAAATGGATCAGGCTTCCGCCCAGCGAGGGGAACCGGATTGGTCAGGATCTGCGCGCCTTGCGTAGTGGCAGCGCAGTGGTGAGCGTCGTATCACCTCGAACTGCTCGAGGTCTTCAGCCAGGAGGTGTCCGCCGCTCTCCCGGCAGGCGCGCACCAGCAGCTGTGCCGGTTCACCACGGTAGAAAAGCGCCTCACCCTCGCGTTGCAGCGCTTCCAGCAGATCGGCCAGCTGCGGGTTGTGGTGCAGCGCACCCACTTCAGGCAGAGCACCCGCCTCCTCGCTGGCGTGCCAGAGTCGCGAAGCAGTATCGGTGGAACGAAGGATTGGGGCAACAATCTGTGCGATAAGGTGTTGAAACGGATTGAGTGGGACGCCGCTGCGGGCCAGCTCGATTGCCGGCTCAAAGAGTCGCTGCAGTGGTAGGCTGGCCAGCTCCCGATGGATCGCAAACACCCCCCCGACAAAACCGGGGGTGGCGATCGAGCCCATACCGATATGAAAGCTTTGGTTAGCATCGCCAAAATCCGCAACGATCGGGTAGAGATCGATGGCGGGATGCGTCTCGTTTGCGGTGCGGGGTCTGGACAAAAAAATCGTAGACGAGCGCGGTCAGCGCCGACAGGATGTGCGGTGAGGAATCCGCCGCCGCCGAGCGATGCTAGAATGGGTTCGGCGACGCAGGCTGTCAGCATTGCTGAAATCGCTGCATCAAAGGCGTTGCCACCCTCCTGGAGGATGAGCCGAGCGGCCTCGGCCGTGGTGGAGTGGCCTGCAGCGACAGCTCCCATTTGTGTGCATCTATTCACTATTGCGGCATTTTTGGGATCTATTGCCCCTTGAAACGTGGTGCTGTGCAAAAATCGGCAGAACCCAGGACAGGGTAATATGCACAGGCAAATCATAGACGCCTGGGAGGCTGGACCAGCAAACTTTGGATGGATTCAGGTTTTTTCTGATATGCCGCTAGATTGAGAGATATAGAGAGGGTCTATTCTGATAGATCTACAGTTTCCCAGAGGCGAGCTGAATGCCGGTTCCTGACAGTCAAAACGATGATGCCCTACTGAAAAACCTGGTGCCTCTCAATACCCTTTCGGACGAACAGCTCGGTGAGCTGTTGAGCCGGATTGTGGTAGAGAAGGCGGTCAAGGGCGAATATTTATTCCGTGAGGGCGATACCGACCACCAAAACGTCTATCTGCTCTCCGGTACAGTCGCGCTGCTATCAGGCAAGCGTGAGGTCGATACGGTGGCCAGCGGCACCCAGACAGCGCGTTTTGCGCTCGCCCATCAGTTGCCGCGCAAGAACTCGGTGCGTGCCAAGAGCACAGTGAGCTTCGTAAGCATCGACAGCCGCATGCTCAGCGAGCTGTTGGCGAAGAGTCATGGCGCTACCTACGAGGTAGCGGATGTCGAGGAACGCCACACTAGCGACTGGATGACGCTGCTGCTGCAGTCTCCGGTGTTTCAGCAGATCCCGCCTGCCAACCTGCAGAGCGTGATGATGCGCATGGAGCCGGTCAATGTTGCTGCGGGTCAGGTGATCATTCGCCAGGGAGATGAGGGGGACTACTTCTATTTGATCAGCCAGGGTGTCTGCAGTGTCACGCGCCGGAATGAAGCGGGAGGCCCTGAGGTCGAGCTGGCGCGTCTCAAGGATGGTGCAAGTTTCGGCCGAAGAGGCGCTGATTTCAGACAGCCCCCCGCGGTAGCAGTGTCGCCATGGTCACCGATGGCGTGTTGATGCGGCTCAGCAAGGAGGATTTTGTTGACCTGGTCAAACGGCCGCTAACGAAAAGTGTAAAGTACAAGCAGGCGCAGGCCTATATCGACGAGGGGGCGCTCTGGCTCGATCTGCGTACCCCGGAGGTCTATGAGGAGAAGCATCTTCCGGGAGCGATCAACCTGCCCTATTTTTCATTGCGTTTTCAGGCCTCATCCCTCGCCAGCGATCGGATTTATATCACCTGCTCCGATCAACCGGGTCAGGCGGCGAGCGCAGCCTATCTTCTGATGGAGCGCAGTTTTGAAGTCTATGCCCTCAGCCAGCAATGGGACGAGGTGGCCGAGCTTGCTGGCCTGACATCAAAATCTGCGCTTGAAGAAGAGGGCGGCAATGTCATCGATTTCAATCGGGAAGAGCGCATCCAAGAGGTTTCCGGCGACAGTGAAAGCGTGGATGCCGGAATCCGAGGTGGCCTCGATTGCAGCGCTCAGTCAGCGAGCGGATGATCTCGAAATAGAGCTGGAGGATCTGAGGAACGAATACACGGAGATGGAGAGCCGCCGCGCCACGGAGATCAAGC
>AASF01001815.1 GCA_000168735.1 Candidatus Endoriftia persephone str. Hot96_1+Hot96_2
GGCCTGAACGGTTGGCAGCTGCAGAGAGGGTCCGGCAGCATTGGCACGCTCGGCCCACAGCTTACGATCAGCTCCAAGCGGGGTGATAGCAATCTCGGCATCAGTCAGTGCTTTTCTGCTGATGCTTTGCCACAGCAGCTCTGGCTCGAAGTGGAGATGCGTGTTGACCGGGTCATTCCGGGCAGGCTCGACTGGCACCATGCGCGCATCGATCTGATCGGCTACGACGCCCAGGGGCGGGGCATTCTACGATGGTCATGGCTTTGCTGGTAGCAGTGGCAGCCACGACTGGCACCAAACTGGAGGGGCTGTTTCAGCTGCCGCAGCAGGCAGAGCGAGTCTGTCTGGAGATATATCTCTACCACAGCCGTGGCAGTTTTGAGGTACGTAATCTCGCGCTGCGCGAGGCCGAGGCAGAACTGGTTTTATCCACACCTTGCGGGGTGTGTTGCTGCTGGCTTGGGTGGTGATCCGGAGTCTGGTTGCTGCATTCGTTGTTGAGCTACCAGCGTGAGGAGGGGCTCGGCTGGTGGATCTGCGGGTTGTTGCTGGTCAGCACTGCTTGGCATCTTGATGCCGCAGGAGATCCAAGCTCTGGCTGGAGCTGCAGATCGAAGGGGTTGCCACAGTCTGTTTGGTTTGGCAGCTGCAGGCCAGCTCAAGCCGTCATCTCAATCACATCAGTCTGCTGCACGGCGCAGTGGAGCATCAGCCAAGCTGGGACATCTGCTGAGTTTTTTCCTGATCAGCTCCACCCTGTTTGCGCGTGGGCGGTTTGCCCCTCTCAATCTGTTTGCTGTGCTGTTTCTGCTGGCGGTGGCCAGTGAACTGCTGCAGATGTTTGTGCCGGGGCGCAGCAGCAATCTGGCCGATGTCAGCGTCGATATGATTGGGGTGCTGCTGGGCTGGGCGCTGGTCAGTTCCCTGCGTCGTTTCTCTTTCCGCTGAGTTGTTGCTGCAGGGCCCATTCGAGATGCTCGCGCACCAGCGCTGAGGCGCTATCCATGCGCCCCTTGAGAGCAGCAATGATGGCCTCTTGCCTGGGAGCATTGCCGAGGGCGATGGCGAGGTTGCGCAGAAACGCAGCGTGGCCGATACGGCGGATCGCGGAACCCTCGGTAAGCTTCAGGAACCGCTCTTCATCCCAGCTGAACAGATCAAGCAGGATACGGCTGTCGAGGCGTTGGCGCGGCTGGAAATCGGGCTCTGTGCTGAGCTTAGCGAAGCGGTTCCAGGGGCAGGTTAGCTGGCAGTCGTCGCAGCCGTAGATGCGGTTGCCAATAGCGTGACGGAACTCCACTGGGATCGGCCCTTTCAGCTCGATGGTGAGATAGGAGATGCAGCGGCGGGCGTCGACCCGGTAGGGAGCGACGATGGCACGGGTCGGGCAGATATCGAGGCAGGCCCGGCAGGAGCCGCAGTGGTTTTTCACCGGCTGGTCGGGGGGCAGCGGCAGGTCAGTATAGAGCTCGCCGAGAAAGAACCAGGAGCCGGCTCGGCGGTTGATCAGGTTGCTGTGTTTGCCGACCCAGCCGAGCCCGGCCTTCTCCGCCAGGGGCTTCTCCAGCACCGGCGCGGAGTCGACAAACACCCGGTGGCCGAACGGGCCGATCTGCTCGCCGATGCGTTTGGCCAGCTGCTGTAGCCGTTTGCGCATCAGCTTGTGGTAGTCCCGCCCCAGGGCGTAGCGGGAGATGAAGGCGGCCGCGGGATCAGCCAGACGCTGCCGGCTCTGTGTCATCGGCTCTGGCAGATAGTTCATGCGCACGCAGATCACGCTGCGGGTGCCTGGCTCCAACAGTTGCGGACGACTGCGCTTGAGCCCATGGCGCGCCATGTAGCCCATCTCGCCGTGAAAGCCTGCGTTGAGCCACCGCTGCAGATGCGTCTCGGCGCTCTCCAGGTTGCAATCGCTGATGCCAAGCTGCTGAAAACCCAGCTCCCGGCTCCACTGCCTGATCTGTTGGACCAGTTCAGCCTGCGTTTGGTCGGATAGCATCTGTTTCATTCGTGCAACTATACCACTGGATTCTAATATAGACTTCGCGGTATGGTGCGCGACTATTTTTCGAGGGGTGTCGATGCGGGTCATGCCATATACAGAGGAGTTGCCAAACGCGCTCTATCGCGCTGAACAGGTGCGGGAGTTCGATCGGATTGCGATCGAGGAGTATGGCATCCCCGGCAGCGAACTGATGGAGCGAGCTGGCAGCCGGGCGTTTCAGCTGATTCGTGAGTTGTGGCCTGAGGTGGCGGATCTGAGCGTGGTCTGCGGGGCTGGTAACAACGGCGGCGATGGTTATGTGGT
>AASF01001814.1 GCA_000168735.1 Candidatus Endoriftia persephone str. Hot96_1+Hot96_2
CGAATCGCCCTTCGGGTGAGATCGTTGATGTGGATCGGCTGATCGACAGTGACGGCAAGCTGGTTACCAGTCTGGATGTAGAGGTCAAGCTGGAGGAGCACAACCGGCTGCTGATCGCCCCTGGCATCCCCGCCAATCTGACCCTCGACTTCGACCTCAACGCCTCCCACCGCACCGAGTTCGGCAGTGAGGTGGTGACCACCATCGAGCCAGTGCTGATCGCCGAGGTGGATGCCGAGCGGCCCAAGCCCCATCGGGTGCGTGGTCCGCTAAAGCAGGTCAATGAGGCCGCCGGTAGTTACACGGTCGTGATGCGTCCGTTCCATCATCGTCTGACCAATGACGAACGTTTCGGCACCCTGCAGATAGAGACCACCGACACCACCCAGTTCGAGATTGATGGCCAGAGCTATACCGGCACGGCAGGGCTGAGCGCACTGGCGGCGATGCCGACCTTCTCTGCCACCATCGCGGTGGGTGATCTGAAGTTTGGCCCGCGCCGCTTCGAGGCAACCGAGGTCTATGCTGGCTCCAGCGTGCCCGGCGGGCGACAGCGACGTGGTCACTGGTGATGTGGTCGCACGTAGCGGCGACATCCTCACTGTCAAAGGTGCAACCCTGGTGCGTAGCGACGGCAGCGTGATCTTCCGCGACCAGGTGAGCGTGACCCTGGGTGACAACACCCAGGTGAAGAAGCAGCTCTCCAGCGGCGACTTCAGCAAGGATGAGATCTCGGTCGGCCAGCGGCTGCGGGTCTTTGGCACTCTTACCGAGACCACCCCCGGCGCCCTGACGATGGATGCCAGCGAGGGTCTGGTACGGATGCACCTGACCACCCTGCGCGGCACTGTTGCCGAGAACAGTGTGGACGGCTTCGCCATGGTGGTGGACCGCTTCAGCCATCGCAAGGGCCGAAGCGTTCGACTTCAGCGGCACTGGCATCACAGCGGAGCAGGATGCCGATCCCAACCACTACGAGATTGATACCTCGAGCCTCAACACCTCCAGCTTTGCCATCGCCGCAGCGATGCGGGCACGTGGCTTCGTCACCCCCTTTGGCAGTGCCCCGGCCGACTTCACCGCCCAGACCCTGGAGGATCTCTCGGCCCTGCCGGCGGTACTGGTGGTGAGCTGGGATCCAGCCAGCGCCGCCGGGGTGAGCATTGTCGACCAGAGCCTACTGCTCAACCTGGAAGGGGGTGGGGCGTTTCCACCACATCAGCCAGGCCGGTGCGCGCATCGATCTGCTGGGGCTGGAAGGTGACTTCATGGTGGTCCAGGGCTCCAATGAGGTGGGCCTCTACTCGATCGTCCAGCCCGATGGACCGGTGGCACTGCACACCAGCTTTGCCGCGTTCCTCGCTGATCTGCAGTCGCGCCTCGACAACGGTGTCGCAGTGCGGCGGCTGCTGGCCCCTGGCAGCTATGTTGGGGAGATGAGCCATGCAGCGCGGCGGATGATCATCCAGGTCGAATAATTCGATTTCATGTTGGGAGTCAGCGGGCGGCTCAGGCCGCTCGTTTTTTTCTGCCTATGGAAGACGCGCAAGAACCGCCGCATCAAATCCCGCAACCTTTGTTCCGTAATCGTGATTCGAAGCTGGTGAAGAGTCTGCTTCCGGGTTAGATTTGAAGCATGGAGCAGGAGATCAGGCAACAGTTGGAACAGCGCCTTGGCAGGCTGCATGCTCGCCTGCGGCTGGGTATTGAGGAGGAGACCAAGCCCAGGGGTCTTCGGCAACGGCATCAACTTTTTCCACCCGGAGAACTGGTATTCGGTCCACTCGCTGATCCGTAACAGCCTGCGCCTGGTGGGGCTCTATCGCCGGGGACTGCGCAACACCCTCGATATCCAAGTGCGCCGTCACGAGGTGACGATCAAGGGACTGTCGCCAGAGTTCGACGGCTACACCCTGCTGCAGCTGAGCGACATCCATGCCGATATCTATCCCCCGGCGGTCCACGCGATGGTTGAGACGGTGCGGGAGCTGGAGTACGACGCCTGCGTGCTCACCGGCGACTACCGGGCCCAGACCCATGGGCCGGTGGAGGCGGCAATCGAGTGGATGGGTGTGCTGATGAGCGGGTTGCGCCAGCCGGTTTACGGGGTGCTGGGAAACCATGACAGTGTCACCATGCTACCGGCGCTGGAGGCGATGGGCATTCGCATGCTGCTCAATGTACATCAGTTCATCGAGCGGGGGGAGGCGCGAATCTATCTGGTGGGAATCGATGACGCTCATTACTTCCGAGTCGACAATATTGAGAAGGCGGCCCACGCGATCCCGCTGGAGGCGGTCTCGATCCTGCTCAGCCACACCCCGGAGATCTATCGTCAGGCAGCCCATGCTGGGTTCAATCTGATGCTCTGCGGCCATACTCATGGTGGCCAGATCTGTCTGCCGGGCGGTATTCCCATCACCCTCGATGCCAAGTGCCCGCGCTACATGGGCTCAGGTCCCTGGGACTACAATGGCATGCGTGGCTACACCTCCGTCGGCACCGGTAGCAGCATAGTCAACGTGCGCCTCAACTGCCCGCCGGAGGTAACCCTGCATCGGCTGCGGGCCGCCCTATAGACAGGTCGGACCGCGTCCGACATCATCCTTCCATTATGCGCGGTGGCCACGGGACGCCCTAATAGGGGTGGCGCCGGATGTGCAACCAGAACAGCACCCTGGAGAGCAGCAACTCGGTGATGAAGAAGAGCACAACCAGTAGCGCCAGCTGTGTCAGCGGTAG
>AASF01001813.1 GCA_000168735.1 Candidatus Endoriftia persephone str. Hot96_1+Hot96_2
GGCTTATAAGAGAGAGTTTTCGGGAGAGTCAGACTCTCTTATCGGGCATGGATATCGTTGTACTTAACAAGCGCTTCATACCAGAGACAAGGAATCGCCGCTATTTTGTGTCACTTTCGAAGCACTGGCGAGTATTGATAGAGAAATGCGGTCAATCATCACCTTTCTGATTCGCATCTACCAGGTTGCTTTAAGTCCGTTTCTCGGCAATCATTGTCGTTTTTACCCCAGTTGCTCCTCATACGCCGTTGAAGCTGTGCAAAAACATGGCACCTTGTACGGTTTATGGCTCTCTATTAAGCGGATATCACGATGCCATCCTTGGCATGAAGGTGGTGTCGATCCCGTTCCTGAATCAGTTAATAAGAAGTTCCATGGATAACAAAAGACTTTTCCTGTCTTTCATTGCTGCGTTTTTGGGATTGATGATCTATCAGGCCTGGATGGACGATTATGGGGCAAAACCTACCGTAGAGTCGATTCCACGCACCACAGAATCGGTACCACTCAGCCACCTTGGACGATTCTGGAGTTCCCACTGCATCAGTAAAAGCCGAATTATCTGCGACAACATCGAGCGATGATCAGGCTGGATCAACAGTGGCAGATATTGTCTATGTAGAGACTGACCTTGTTAAAGCGGAAATCTCAACACGTGGCGGAACAATTCAGCGGTTAGAGCTACTCGATTATGCAGTAGACAACAAAAAACCCGATGTGAAGGTTCAACTCTTCTCGCCTGCAGCGGATACCTTCTATATAGCCCAGTCCGGCCTGCTCGGTGTTAACCCTGAAAGCGCACCGAATCACGATGCTATTTATAAGATCGACCAGCAATCCTTCAAGTTAACTGAGGGAGAAGATGAGCTAAAGGTTTCCATGCTCTGGAGTGGTCCGAACGGCATTACCGTAAAGAAGGAGTTTATCTTTCATCGTGGAAGCTATCTTATTGATGTTAGGCATCAGGTGGTAAATGGCGGAGAGGAGTCCCTGGACAGCCAGGGACTACTCGCAACTGCAACGCACTGAGCCGACTGAAGGCAGCAGATTTACCACCTACAGCTACACTGGCGGTGTTTACTACACGATTGATGATAAATACAGCAAGATCACTTTCGAGGAAATGGCTGAAAAGAGCCTCAACCTAGACTCAGCAGAAAGCTGGACTGCGATGATTCAGCACTATTTCGTTAGTGCATGGATCCCACCGGCAGAACAAATCGAGCATTTCTATAGTAATAGCTTGCCCGGCGGACGGGTATCTGCTCGGAAGCTATTCGCCTTCCACAACTGTTGCTGCGGGAGAGACTCGGTCATTTGACAGAAAACTGTTTGTCGGTCCCAAACTTCAGGATGTGCTGGAGCCCATCGCAAAAGGCTTGGAACTGACTGTCGACTACGGTTGGTTGACAGTGGAATTCCGGGGGGCCCCAGTACCGATTCACTGGGTGCTGAAGCAGATCCACCAGGTGGGTGGGTAACTGGGGCTGGGCGATAATTATTCTAACTATCCTTATCAAGGCGATCTTCTACAAACTTTCAGAGACCAGCTACAAATCGATGGCGAATATGCGCAAGTTGACGCCACGATTGCAGGCCCTGAAGGACCGCTACGGTGATGATAAGCAGCGCCTCAACCAGGCAATGATGGACCTCTACAAGACAGAGAAGGTCAATCCACTAGGAGGCTGTCTGCCTATCGTGGTGCAGATCCCTGTGTTTATCGCCCTCTACTGGGTACTGCTGGAGAGTGTCGAGATGCGCCACGCACCCTTCATGCTGTGGATCGATAACCTCTCAGCCAAAGACCCCTACTTCGTGCTGCCGCTGATCATGGGTGTCTCCATGTTCATCCAGCAGAAACTCAACCCGGCGCCACCTGACCCGATGCAGGCGAAAATTATGATGAGCCTGCCTTTCATCTTCACCATCTTTTTTGCCTTCTTCCCGGCCGGACTAGTGCTCTACTGGGTGGTGAACAACATTGTCTCGATCACCCAGCAGTGGTACATCACACGCAAGATCGAACAGGGCGGAAGTTAACTCGTCCAGTTGCATCATCATAATGCAACCGCGAGACACCATTGCAGCGGTTGCCACCCCACCCGGTAGTGGTGGGGTCGGCATCGTGCGCGTCTCAGGAGCAGACTGCAAACGGGTTGCCGAGGCCCTGGCAGGCAAACTGCCGCAACCTCGTCTTGCCAGCTACCGTCCCTTCCATGATC
>AASF01001812.1 GCA_000168735.1 Candidatus Endoriftia persephone str. Hot96_1+Hot96_2
CTTGATCAGTTTATATACAATCTAGATATATCCTTTAATTTCAACTAGTTACAAATATATTGACAGACCAAGTAAAAATCTGTCAGGGCAGCACNCCCAGGCATTGCGAAGCAAACGACTAGGGTGTGCATAAAGAATTTGACAAGTGAAAAAAACTGAAAAAACCTCGAGTTAGAGGCGGCCGCATAATGTGACACAGGTCATACAATCCCCCGGCCTCCCTGGTCAAGCGTTGCACAGACTCGATGGAACCCGGACAATGCGCCACCCCATCAACAGCCGCCGGATCGATAGTGACAATACCATTCTGGAGATCGAAACCACTTGAACAGCTCTCCGCCAGCGAATGGGAGTTGCTCTGCGACGGCTGCGCCAAATGCTGCCTGCAGAAGCTGGAGGATGCTGAGACCCGGGAGATCTATTTCACCAACGTGGCCTGCGACCTGCTCGACCTCGACAGCTGCCGCTGCAGCCGCTACCAGGAGCGCTCCACCCTGGTGCCCAAGCTGCATCACTCTCACATCCAAAGACCTGGATGAACCCTACTGGCTGCCCTCTACCTGCGCCTATCGGCTGCTGGCAGAAGGTGCAGAACTCCCCAGCTGGCACCCATTGCGCTCCCACGAACCTCACAGCGTTGCCGCTGCGGGCCATACCATCTGCGGCCGGGTGGTGCCTGAAGCGGAAGCGGATGACCTGGAGTATCACCTGATCGACTGGGTGCAGGCATGAAACCAGGCTCCACTCTCGCCGAACTGCTGGGAAACGAGCGGCTTCCAGCCCAGTTATTTCGATATGGGACGTCGTGTGAACCCGATCGACAGAGCGGCCTTTCTCGACTTTGAATGTACCCGCAGCCCCTATCCCCTACCTTTGCAGCAGCAGGCCTGGTTTGCTGTCCTGCTTGCAGAACCGGACAATCCACAGGGCGAGGTCTCGATCTGGTTTCTGCACCTGCCCCTCGACGAGCAGTGCAAGCTGCAGCAGGCCGTCCGGGACGACCTGCTGCAGCGCCTGCTGGAGGTCACCGACCGCAATCTGCAGGCAGCGGAGAAGGGGGAGCAGCTGCAGGCCGCACTGCAGGACAACCCCTACGCCTTCACCCCAAAACAGGAGCGGCTCGCGGTGTTTCACGCCAAGGTGAACCGGCTGTTGAATCGCCCGCCCTCACGCTTTTATGCGCATGCCAGATCCTACTTCTGCGGTGAGATCGGCTGGGACCAGTGGCCCTTCCTCGGTTACCAGGGGATTGCCGATCTGGGTGCCAGATTCGATCTTGAAGATACAAGCCAACAGCTGGCAGCCGCTATGCCCACAGCTCCCCGGCGCGCCACTCGAGGCACTCTGCCACTGTCTGGAGAACGAAAGGGTGACGGACGAGATCGCGACAGCCCTGCTGGAGCGGATGGAGTCGGCGTTGAATGAAGAGGAGATCGACCTCCAACTGATTACGCCGGCGATCCCGTGGCAGCTCCCAGGCGCGTTCCCCCGGAGATCCGACAGCGACTGATCGAACGGGTACTGCAGGCCCCCTGCGCGACACACAACGAGAATTCCTTGCTGCAATCGCCGGGCGCGCCTGGGAGGGCCTGCCAGGAGACCGCTATCTGCCGTCTGTTTCTCGAACGTCTGCCAGAGAATCAGGAGGGACAGGCGTTGTTCAATCAACTACTCAGTGATCTGATGTTTCTGCCCGACACCCGCCCCCAGGTTCTCGCCTGGGGTCCAGGGATCCGGCACGCTCAGAGCAGCTGAGCCGCGCGTTTGGCGCCCTCCTGCAAGGCGTGCAAACGACGCCTTAAGAAGCAAAAAAGGCGCAGAGAGTATTCCCTCTCTGCGCCATATCCATCAATCTGCAGCGCACCGGGAGTGGGCCTGCCCGGCGGGCCGCAATGCCTGATCAGGCACCCCGATATTCAGCAATGCCCGGATTGTTATCGACTCCAACCAGCTTGGGGGTGTTTGAGCTTCTTGATCCTGATCGTCTTCTGGTCACGCAGGTAGTCGGCCACCACATCCCAGATCGGCCGACCCGGCGACTTGGAACCGACTGTCGCCCAGCCAGCGACCACGTAATTCTTGCCCGCCTCGATCTTACTGCCGTCGTTGAGGCGCATGTCGGTAATACGCTTACCAAACCCCTGACCGGGATCGCAAGTGTAGTCGAGTCCACCCACCCGCACCATGTCACCGCCCTGCTGATAGTAGGGGTCCTTGTTGAAGAGGTTGTCGCTGACATCCTCCAGAATATTCTTGATGTCAGCACCACTCATCTCGCGGCGGTAGGTCTCGGGGTAGGTGATGCAGGTCTGATCCATCACGTTGTCCATGATGATCTTCTGACCTGGCAGCACAGTGGTACCCCAGCGAAAGCCTGGGGAGAGGGAGATCTGCGCATCATTGACCGTGGTCAGGGCGTCGCAGATCACCTGATCGAAGGTGCCGTTGAAGTTACCGCGACGGTAGAGAGTCTCCTCCGCCACCGCCAACTCCTCATCCAGGGTCTCTTTATAGGGGGCGCGCACGCCGTCGATGTAGGCCTGCATCTCTTTGTCCGCCGGCAGCAGATTGGAGAAGATCGGCAGCAGACGGTAACGAAAATCGCGTACCTTGCCGCCGCGCACATCGAGGTCCATCACTCCGAGGA
>AASF01001811.1 GCA_000168735.1 Candidatus Endoriftia persephone str. Hot96_1+Hot96_2
GATCATCCAGTCGAGTCTGCAGAGCCCCGAATGCGGTGTGGGCCAGCTTTCCACGCTGGATGCAGGAGCCAGGCGGTGGATGACGAGATCAAGATCTTCTACATCGACGGCTTCAAGATCGCCCGCGAGGAGGCCAGCAACCCGGAACTGCAACTGCGCATGCAGGGGCAATGCCTTCCAAGGCGCCTTCTTCGCCGGCTCACCGCTAATGGAGATGGCCGGCCTCGACGAGAAGAAGCTGTTCCAATCCATCGAAGCGCAGCTGCAGGCCAAGTTCGGCGCCAAAGGCAAACGCGTGGTGGAAGACAACCTGCGCATCGTGCGTCGTGGCTTCGATGAGATCCATCCGATCACCGATATGCAGGTCGGCGCTCAGAGCGTCAACCAGTTGAAGAAGGAGATCGGCCTGCCGGTGATGCTCAAACAACTGCCCGAGGGCGACGGCGGCATCGCCGACATGCCACCGCTTCTGGGAGCAGACCGGCAGCTTCTACGCCAGCGGCAAGGGCTCCGACAACCTGGCCGACCCCTACCAGGCGCTGTCGCTGGTGCCCGCCTCCACCGGCATCTTCCGCGATATGACACAGATCCGCTTCGAGTACCCGAAATGGGTGGCGGAGAACTGCACCGCCTGCGGCGACTGCTACACTGTCTGCCCCGACTCCTCGATCCCCGGCCTGGTCAACACCATCAGCGAAGTCTTCAACTCGGTCATCAACCGGATCGAAGCCCGGTGGCATGCCGACCCAGTACCTGCGCCGCGAAACCCGCAAGGTGGAGAAGCGGCTGCGCGAACTGATCAAAGAGCAGGGGGCGAAGGCCAGAGTCCGCGACCTGCTCGACCAGGCGATCCTGGAGACCATTGCCGCCTGCGACCTGGAGGAGGACGCCAAGACCAACGCCGAACAGGGGCGTTCTAATGACGCGGGAGCAGGGATGCGCAGGAGCGCCCTGGAGGCGGAATTTGGCCGCTTCATCGACGGCCTCGGCAGCTTCGACTTCGCTGTCACCAAGCCCTACTGGAACATCAAAGAGAAGAAGGCCCCCAACAGCGGCGGACTCTTCTCCATCACCGTCAATCCTTACACCTGCAAGGGCTGCATGGAGTGTGTGGATGTCTGTGACGACTTGGCGCTAGTCGCCGAGCATCAGGACAACGCAGCCATCGAACGGCTGCGCAACGACTGGAACTTCTGGCTCGACCTGCCCACCACCAACGAAATCTACAGCCGTATCGACGACCTCGACGAGAAGATCGGCGCGCTGGAGACCCTGCTGCTCGACAAACACACCTACAGCTCAATGGAGTGCGGCGATGGCGCCTGCCTGGGGCTGTGGCGAGAAGACCGTCACCCACCTCTTCACTAGCACAGTCACCGCGTTGATGCAGCCGCGAGTAAAACGGCAGCTGGCGAAACTAGACGACCTGATCACCCAACTGGAGCAGCACATCCGCCTCAAGCTCGCCTCCGGTGTCGACTTGAGCGACCCCGATGCGATCAATGAAGCGGCAGAAACTGATGAAGGCGATCTGACCCTCGCCCGGTTGAGCGACACCATCGACCCAGGGCATGAGAAAACCCTACTCGACAGGGAGTGGCTAAAACGGGTAACAGGCATACTAAACGAGCTGCGCGACCTGCACTGGGCACTACCGCGAAGGCCCGAGCAAAAAAGGCCGCGCCGCGATGGGCATAGTCAACTCAACCGGCTGCACCTCGGTGTGGGGCTCCACCTACCCCTTCAATCCCTACCCTTTCCCTTGGGCCAGCCATCTGTTTCAGGACAGCCCCTCCATGGCGATGGGCCTGTTCGAGGGCCACATGGCGAAGATGGCCGACGGCTTCAAGGCGATCCGCCGTGCCGAGCTGGAGCTTGCAGATAGATACAATCCTGTAGAGCACGACCCCTTCTTCCAGCAGTTCAGCTGGAAAGAGTTTAGTGAGGACGAGTGGCTGATGTGCCCGCCGGTGGTCGCGGTGGGCTGGTGACGGCGCGATGTACGACATCGGCTTCCAGAACCTCTCCCGCGCCCTGGCATCCGGTATGCCGATCAAGGTGCTGGTGCTCGACACCCAGGTCTACTCCAACACTGGCGGTCAGGCCTGCACCTCCGGTTTCATCTCCCAGATAGCCGATATGTCCCCCTACGGCAAAGCGATGAAGGGTAAAGAGGAGAT
>AASF01001810.1 GCA_000168735.1 Candidatus Endoriftia persephone str. Hot96_1+Hot96_2
ACGAATTCGCCCTTGATCAGGAGCCTATGAATGAATTTGGGCCGCAAGGATGCCGTCGCATGATTCATTCAGAGGCTCCCTAGGGCTCCTGGCGCTTGCAGCGGATCGACCACTACTGGCAGAGTCGCAATCTGGTGAGCCTGGCGCTTGTGCCTCTCTCCTGGCTGTTCTGTCTGATCGTCTGGCTGCGACGCCTCGCCTATCGAAACGGGCTGCTGCGACAGCAGCGGTTGGCGGTGCCGGTGATCGTGATCGGCAACATCAGTGTCGGCGGCACTGGCAAGACTCCGCTGATCGTCTGGTTGGCCCGTTATCTCATGCGGAAGGGCTACTCACCGGGGTATCATCACCCGAGGTTATGGCGGTGCCGCAGAAAGTTGGCCCCAGGCGGTGGAGTCTGACACCCCAGCGGTAGAGGTGGGCGATGAGGCGGTGTTGTTGCGACGCCGCACCGGTTGCCCGTTATTTGCCGGCCCTGAGCGAGTAGAGGCGGGCAGGGCACTGCTGGCACAGCATGATTGTGATCTGCTGCTCTCCGACGATGGTCTGCAACACTATGCCCTGGCCCGTGATCTAGAGATCGTCGTGGTCGACGGGGTGCGACGATTTGGCAATGGCTGGTGCCTGCCGGCGGGACCGTTGCGCGAGCGTCCGGCTCGTTTGCAAAGCGTCGACCTGGTGGTCAGCAACGGCGCGCCGCTGAGCGGTGCGTCGCAAATCCGGGTGAGCGGGTCCAGCGCCATCAATCTGAGCGGCAGACGGCGGGAGCGCCCGCTGGAGAGCTTTCGGGGCGAACCCATTTCGGCGGTGGCCGGAATCGGGCAACCCGGAGCGTTTTTTTCAAACGCTTGAGTCCCGGGGACTGGAGATCAGTCGCCATCCGTTTGCCGATCACCATCCCTTCAGCCGTGAAGATTTTTGCGACTTCGAGGGGCAAACGGTTCTCATGACCGAGAAAGATGCGTTAAAGTGCGAATCCTTTGCTGGCGGATACATTCTGGTATGTGCCGGCTGATACCGAAGTGGATGCGAGCCTTCAGCGCCGCATCGACGCACTGATCGACAGGTTATTTGATGGACAAAAAACTGCTTGAAATCCTTGCCTGCCCCGTCTGCAAAGGCAAACTCTACTACGATAAAAAGGCGGCGGAGCTGATCTGCCGAGCCGACCGTCTGGCCTTCCCAGTGCGCGATGGCATCCCGGTGATGTTGCAGGAGGAGGCGCGAGAACTGGCAGCGGATGAAGAGGTGCCTGAGGGCTAGACAATCCCAAATGGGAATTCAAGGTCGTAATCCCCGCCCGCTATGCCTCAGTGCGGCTGCCGGGTAAACCCCTGCTCGATATCGCCGGCCGCCCGATGATCGAGCATGTTCACCAGCGTGCCCTGGAGAGCGGCGCCACGGAGGTGGTGATCGCCACCGATGATGCGCGTATCGCCGATGCGGCAAAGGCCTTTGGCGCCGATGCCTGCATGACCTCCACGCACCATCGCAGCGGCTCAGACCGGATCGCCGAGGTGGCGGAGTCCCGCGGCTGGAGCGACCAGACCATCGTGGTCAATCTGCAGGGTGACGAACCCTGCATGCCGGCGGCGCTGATTGATCAGGTGGCTCAGGATATGGCAAGCCATGAAAAGGCCGGGGTCACTACGCTCTCTGCGCCGATCAGCGAAAAACCGATGCTGTTTGATTCCCACGTGGTCAAGGTGGTGACGGATAGCGAAGGCTATGCCCTCTACTTCAGCAGGGCGCCGATCCCCTGGCACCGGGATGAGTTCATCAACGACAGCGGACCGCTGCCCCAGAATGTGAGCTTTGCCCGTCACATCGGTCTCTACGCCTACCGTGTTGGCTATCTGAAGCAGTTTGTTGCCTGGCCGCCGGCGCCGATTGAACTGGCTGAGTCGCTGGAGCAGCTACGTGTGCTGTGGCATGGCGGCAGGATTCATGTCAGTCAGGCGTCGCAAGAGCCGGGCCATGGCGTGGATACCCAAGGGGATTTGAAGCGGGTGACCGAACAGTTGCGGCGTAATGTTTAGATGGAAGTCTGGATCTATTAATCCAGCAATGAAAGATGGCACGTATAGGCCGGACTGTGCCCGACATTATCCTTGATATCAATCGATGACACGCGGCGGCCACGGGTCGCCCGTACCGATAAATCCTCGCATAAAAAAACGGCCTCCGAAGAGGCCGTCAGGCTGCTGACCCAGGTTGGTTTGTGTCAACTCCGTGGGTTGGGCGGGTGGTTTCTCAGACGCTGCGGCAGTGGACTGCAGCAGTTTCGCCCGGGTCGCTTCCAACAGTGGCTTCATGCTGAACTCGGCAAGCTTGAGGTAGTGGTTCAGATCGGAGCGTTTCAGCACATAGTAATCAGCTCCCTCTGGCTGGGAGAAGCGATAGTGCAGCGGGTCACCCCCCTTGCGGGTCAGATCGATCTCCAATACCGGCTTCTCCTGCCCATACTCCGGTTTGTTCTCCTGCCCGAGCAGGGCGCCGATGGTCAGGTTCGCCAGCTTGTTGAGTAGGGAGCGAGCCGCGGCAGAGTTGGTCTGCTCCCCGGCTTTCAGGTTGGCTAGTTCGACCTTATTCCCATCCTGTAGCAGGGTGAAACCCGGCATCTGGAGCTGTTCGATCTGCTGGGCATCGAGTTTGAGGCGCCCCTTGTCGATCCAGTCATCGGCCTTGGCGCTGGCCTCCCAGGTGTCGAATTCGATAGCAAACACCGCATCCTCCCCGTCAGGCCGCACATCGAAGCCTTACGGTAGCCTGGGGAGCTCCCCAGGTAGAGCCGGGCCAGGGTTCGCTCATCAGCAAGCAGGGTGATGCGGCGCTCGAAGCCATCCTCCGCCACCTTGAAACGCGCCGCAGCGGCGCTGCTGGTAGCCACCGGCCAGCCTTTCTGCAGGCCTGCGAGTTTGTTTAGCAACGACTTGACCATCTCCGGATCGGCGGGAAATCCATCACTCGCCATGACCACCCAGTGATCCGCCTCACGATGCAGTTCCAGGGGTTGACCCTCACCCTCGGTGATACGCAGGGTATCTACGGCCTGGGGGTCGAAGGCCAACAGTCTCTCCTTGGGCTGGAAGGCCGTGTAGTCGTTGCCCGACAGTTGAACGGCCAGGACTAGCCCCAGTTGTGCCACCAACAGGGCGCCAAGCCATTTGATCCAATGCTTTCATCATACTCTCCTCCCCTTAACTCATTTGACCCAGCAAGGCCGTATAACGCCCTTGTGACCGCTGCTTGATCTGGTGGCGAATCAGCCCAACCAACAGCAGCCCAAACAGCGCCAGGCCGTAGTTGAGGTACTCCCAGAATACCCGCTGATCCCGGTCCATCGGGT
>AASF01001809.1 GCA_000168735.1 Candidatus Endoriftia persephone str. Hot96_1+Hot96_2
CCGTGTATGGTCCGCTTAGAGAGGAGGGGGGGGAAGATGGTACTCCCTAGGGGAATCGAACCCCTGTTACCGGCGTGAGAGGCCAGCGTCCTAACCGCTAGACGAAGGGAGCAACGTCGCGAGAAAGCCGGTATTATACTGACCTTGCTGCACAGGCACCATGGCCTGAGCACATTTTTTTATTCAATCACCAAGGAACAGAGAAAATCGTTACACCAGTTGTTATTGTCCCGGCATGAGCACAACCTCTCTCGCTCCAACATCAGTGAAATACGCACTCAAGGTGCTCTATCGGCTGAAAAATGCCGGCTATCGGGCCTGCTTGGTGGGACGGAGGGGTGCGCGACCTGCTGTTGGGGCGCGAGCCAAAAGATTTCGATGTGGCCACCGATGCCCGCCCGGAGCAGGTGCGGCAAGTGTTTCGCAACTGCCGCCTGATCGGCCGCCGCTTCCGCCTCGCGCATGTCCATTTCGGCCGGGAGATCATCGAGGTCGCCACCTTCCGTAGTATGGGGGATGGTGAACAGCAGGATCAGCGCCAGGTGGAAAATGGCATGATCCTGCGCGATAACGTCTACGGCACCATCGACGAGGATGCGCAGCGCCGCGACTTCACCATCAACGCCCTCTACTACGATATCGAGGACTTCTCCGTGCTCGACTACGCAAACGGTATGCAGGACCTGCGGCGAGGGCCGATTGCGGCTGCTCGGCGATCCTGAACAGCGTTATCGTGAGGATCCGGTGCGCATGTTGCGGGCGGTGCGTTTTGCCGGCAAGCGTTGGATTCCTCATCGAGGAGCAGACAGAGGCCCCCATCGAACCTCTCAGCGGCCGTGGTGCAGGAGGTGCCGTCATGCGCGCCTCTACGAAGAGGTGCTGAAGGTTGTATCTCGGTGGCTCGGCCCTCTGAAACCTTCGAAAAAGCTGCGCCAGTTACGGTCTCTTTAGTCGACTCTTTCCCGCCCACCGAAGAGGCGGCTCTCCCACGAGGAGCATGACTTCCCCATCAACTTCGTCAATCCGTGGGCTGAGCAATACCGACCAGCGTATCCGTGAGGAGAGGCCGGTCACTCCGGCGTTTCTGTTTGCAGTGCTGCTGTGGGAACCGGTGCGGCGACTCGCCGGGCAGTATATGGAGGAGGGGCTGGCGGCGGTGCCGGCGCTGCAGGATGCGGGACGTGAGGTATTGTCGGCACAAAATCAAGTCGGTTTCGGATCCCCAAGCGCTATCGGATACCCGATGCGTGACATTAGGCAATTACAGCCGCGTTTCGAGAACCGCGCCGGTAAACGCCCCCCAGCGTCTGATTACCCACCCCAAATTCCGTGGCCGCCTACGACTTGCTGCTGCTGCGTGCCGAGGCGGGGGAGACAGACTCGGAGCTAGCCGCCTGGTGGACCGATTTCCAGAAAGAAAACGCGAGTCCACAACCCGAACCAACCGAGCAGAAACGACGCCGCCGGCGTCGGCGGCGGCGCAAACCGGACGGCGAGGACAAGCCGGTCGATGGCTGAGCCGGCCCCGCGCTCAGTCTACATCGCTCTCGGCAGCAACCTAGCCGACCCTGAGGCCCAGATCAGGTGCGCATTTGATGAGCTCGATAGACTGCCGGACAGTTCGCTGACAAGCCACTCATCCCTCTATCGCAGCCGTCCGTTGGGGCCGCCGGACCAACCCGACTACATCAACGCTGTCGCCCTGTTGCGGACAACGTTGTCACCGCAAGTGCTGCTGGATCAGACTCAGGCCATCGAAGCGGCGCACCAGCGCAGGCGGGATGGCGAGCGCTGGGGACCACGCACCCTCGATCTTGATCTGTTGCTCTATGCTGACCGGGTGGTGCAGACGGATCGATTACAGATCCCCCATCCTGAGATGACACAGCGTGCTTTTGTACTGCTGCCGCTGGCTGAGATTGCCCCAGCTGGGCTGGTAATCCCCGGAGCGGGATCATTGCAGGCGTTGCTTCAACGTATTTCCAGTGATGGTCTGTGGAAGCTCTGAGCGGGTTTCGGCAGGTGTAAACTGAATCCTGCGCGCGGCCGCTGTGGGCGGTGAATCGGGCTGAATCACTTGCTATTATTGACTCCCTCAATAGAATTGCTGCCAAGCAATTGTTG
>AASF01001808.1 GCA_000168735.1 Candidatus Endoriftia persephone str. Hot96_1+Hot96_2
GCTCATCTAATTCATCATCATATTCTTCTTGTGATTTTGTTTCTTGCTATAGCCGTAGTATCCCTGAAGTCTTTTACACGATTTAGCACACATGCAACTCCTAACCCACTAGCTACAACTAGTGATAGCAAGGACAGAGAAAAAATACATTTCTGCCAACCTGCCAAGTTGAATTCTGTATTTTGTAATAAGCTCATTTCAAAGCCAATTGCTGCTATAGATAAACCCAGGAACAAATTAATCGCATAGGATAAGTATTCAAGTGAACGGCCTTGCCATCTAAGGAATGGCTCCTTTTTTTGGTCAGTCACCGATAAGCCTCCTTTGCCTTATAACAGAGAGATAGGCCGCGGCAGTCTATTACAGATAGCACTACCACGCTCTACTGCGTAATAAGACTGCCAGGCAGCCATCACGGTAGCAGGTTTGATCCCTCACACATAACAAACAGGCTCTTGGTCTATCTCTATCTCTTGTGTCACTGGCTGATAGCTGCCGTGGATGCCGAGATACCAATACGTCATGTTGGGGGCTATCCAAACAGCCGGGCTGCTGGCCTGCGCGGCTACGTGTGGGCCTATTTTTATCTCGCTATATTCGATCTCGGCGCCCACCGAAGGGTACACCCCTCGCTTGCTGATCAGGCTGGCAATCTGCCCAGACGTTAGCGCAAACCCAAACTCAGCAACCATGCCTTTTGGGTCGTCACCGGGATGCTGCACATCGCTAGAATCATAATAGATATCGGAGCTGGTTTCGTCACGCAAAACAGTGCCGCCAAGCGTCACGCGCTGGGTAACCGAATATGCGGTGCTGACGATATAGGGATCATTCCACGTTGTCCCCGAGCAGGTAAACGTGAGGCTGTCTGTCTGCAGTGATGACACAGAATTCACGCGGTCAGGGGAGCGGATGCTATGTGCACACCCCGCCAGCGTCGATTCTATAGCTGTCAGTCGTCACGCCTCGTTGCCGCTTCAATCTCCTGCATCACACCTGAAGAACTAACGCAGCCTGTAGTGCAGCGTGCCAGGGGCAATCGCTGCCGAAATTCTCAACTCGCTGGCCGCTTCCAGTATGGGTGCGATCAAAAGTTGTTGTGCGTTCGTGCCGGATTGTCTCGGCTATTTCAACTTCTGAATCTGTGCTATTCCAAGACCATTCGCAGGACGTTGCGCGTTTCTGTGCCGTATCCATGGCTCAGCGTGTGCGTTGGCGTTGTGCCTGGGCAAAACCAATTAACTGGTCGCTGGATATGTCGCCTCAGAGCCAGAGCACGGCGGTGAGCAACAATCTGTAACCTCATCCGTGAGTGTCCGGCAGCCCCGCGGCATTTAGGCGGGTCTCCGTCAACGCTGATGGTGGATTGATAGCCTAACGTCTGCGTAACAGATAGGGCCGCGCTGTCCTTATACAGCACCACGGATGCCGATATGCCAGCCCCAAGCGGGAGCTGGTCATCATCAAGGTTGCCAGCACCGGAGATCGTCAGAGCGTATACCCCCATGAGCTGCGCAACGTTTGGGTAATTGCCGCTTTTGTCCGGGTAATAATCGCCGCTGAATGTGCCGCTATACAGGTGGCACAATACCCGGCTGCCGGTGCTGTTTGCCTCGGTCGCCAGATAGTTCGGCACGCTAAGTGTAATCACCGGCCACTGGGTCCACGGCGGGTCAACAGGCTGCGGCAGCTGCGCATAATCAATGAGCGTCAGATCGACAAATTCTCGGCTGAGCGGAAACCTGCCGAGCAGGCCAATCAGCCGCACCAGAAAAGTCACGCCGGTATCAGTGGCGTAGAACGACACCAAGACGCGCCACGGCACCCCCGTTTGTGTCGATATAGATGTTACCGACATCCTGCCCACCCAAGCGCCGCCGCCCACCGCACAGCAACGCATGGTCGCGCCATTCCCAGCCGTGCCTTTCATCTCGCGCAATCTCTGGATCAGAGCGAGCAGGTATTGTGTGCCCCGGAATTTTTAAGAGCGTGACGTTGCCGCCGCCAGCTTCATACAAATTATCAATGGTGACTCCAGGCGGCTGCTCATAATTGATTTCCTGCCCGTTCGGTAGCATCAGCTTCCCGCCGCGCACAAGCCCATGGAACGGGAAACCACATCTAGCCATAGGGATTGGCTTTATTGATCACGACCTCTGCCCCATCTGCGTCGGTATATTTTTCGGTCTGTGGTACCAGATCATCGAAGATTAAAAAGCCCATCGCTGCTGGTGATTGGCTGATCGAAAAAAACGCGTGTGTTTGGCTGCTCAGTCAGCGGCGACGCGATACCACCGCCAGTGCCGCCGGCCTTCTCCGCCACGCCCACACCAACCCCAGCCGGGATCTGCGGTCGCTCCAGCGGGCTCCCGAGCCGCTCAGCGTGGCTCTTGTTGCGCCAGCTGCCATAGCGGCTGGTGAGGCTATTCAGGCGCTCCTGTAGGGCCCGAGAGCGGTTTGGCTTCGGCTTAGCCATCAGATCGCAGACTGCAGCAGGTCAGGCACCACAAGTTTTATATCTGTATATGTGCCAAATGGGTGCGCGCCCTGATCTACGCGCAGGTAGATGGGGACAGCGACGCCGCCGGTCACGGATACGCCGATATCAAGCGCCGCGCCCTGGGGTGTTTGTACCAAGGCCGGCTGAGTCAGCAGACAAAACGCACTCAGCTGGCTCGTGGATCTCGTCGATGCACTCATACGTGATGCCGTCCTGGGCCACTGTCGCGCCGATGGTCGTCGGCCAGGCCGGCTCTGTAACGGCGGTGCCTGAGCCCTGCGCCTGGTATTTGTAGCCGTTGCCAACGGTGGGCTTCATGATCTGATTTG
>AASF01001807.1 GCA_000168735.1 Candidatus Endoriftia persephone str. Hot96_1+Hot96_2
TGATCAACATCGAGAGGCCGGGTGATCTGCAGCAGTTGAAGTCGCTGGCCGAAAGCCGCGAGCTGCCTTCCATCGACAAACTGCAGAGCTTCTGGCAGCTGCTGTTCGAGCGCACCCTGGCGGCTGGCAAGGTGGTTCTGCCTGCAGAGCCAGGTGATCGGCGCCGATGGGCGGGAACGCGAGCAGAGCGTGACCCGCATCGGCCCGTTCAGTGCAGTCTCTGCTGGCCGCTATCTGCGCTATTTGCCGCAGAGCGGCCGGTTGGTGGAGCTGGGGCGGCAGCCGGATCACCGCTATCAACTTGTCGCCAGGCGTTTCGAAGCGGCGGGTGAGGCGGGCGGCATGATGGCCATCGATCCCTCCCGCGGTGCGATTCTGGCGCAGCTGGTGCAGACGCCAACCCTTGAAGAGCGGATTCGCCAGGGTGGTGTGATCGGCTACCTGATCATAGCCTTGGGGGTGGTCGGTCTGTTGGTGGTGATCGAGCGGTTGGCGGTGCTAGGCCTGCTCGGTCGCCGCATGAAACGACAGCTCAAGCTCGAAGCGCCAGGCGGGAATAATCCCCTGGGTCGGGTGCGCCAGGCGGTTAGCGGCGAGGCCGAGGTGGATGCGGAGACCCTGCAATTGCGCCTCGACGAGGCGATCCTGAAGGAGATCCCGCGGCTGCGCCGAGGTCTGCCGTTGGTCGGCATCCTGGCTGCGGTGGCACCATTGCTGGGGTTGCTCGGCACGGTTACCGGCATGATCGAGACCTTTCAGTCGATTACCCTGTTCGGCGCCGGGGATCCGCGTCTGATGTCCGGTGGCATCTCCCAGGCGCTGGTGACTACCGAACTGGGGCTGGCGGCGGCGATCCCACTGGTGCTGCTGCACAGTTTTATGTCCGGGCGCAGCAATCGGCTGATCCAGATTCTGGATGAACAGAGTGCCGCGATGGTGGCTGAACGGGCGGAGTCGAGGCATGGACCGGCTGTTTGAGTGGATGCCGATGGAGACCGCCGCCTTCCTCGACCGGGGCGGGCCGGTGCTGTGGCTGATCCTGCTGCTGTCGCTGCTGATGTGGTTGATGATCGCGCTCTGTTATTCGCATCAGTGGTGGCCAAGGGGCGGTTCGGACAATCACCGGGGTGACTATCTCGGCTTGGTCGAGGCGATGGTGCAGATTCTGCCGATGCTCGGTCTGCTGGGCACGGTGGAGGGCATGATCGATCTGTTCCATGTGATGGCGAGCCACGGCTCGGGCAATATTCGCGGCATGTCGGCAGGCATATCCACCGCCCTGATCACCACCATGGCGGGACTGGTCAGCTCCCTCTCCGGTTTCTATTTTGTCAATGATCTGCGCCACCGGATTCTCGACCCGGGCCGCAATCGGGAGGGGGGCTGATGCGCCACCGGCATACCGAGGGTGAGACAGGCAGCGTCACCATCAATCTGACGCCGTTGATTGATATGGTCTTCATCCTGCTGATCTTTTTCATGGTGACCTCCTCTTTTGTCAAAGAGACTGGGGTGGAGGTGGACCGGCCCAGCGCTGCTACCGCGCTGCGCCAGGAGCAGGCTGCGATCCTGATCGCGGTTACCAGCAGCGGTGAAATCTGGATCGACAAGCGGCGCATCGACCCGCGTGCGGTGCGTGCCAATGTGGAGCGGTTGCGGGCCGAGAACCCCGAGGGAGCGGTAGTGATCCAGGCCGACCGACAGGCGCCTACCGGGGTGGTGATCCAAGTGCTCGATCAGGCGCGTCTTGGCCGGTGCTGCCAGTGTCTCTATCGCTGCCAGCGAGGTGCCGGGGCGGTGAGATGGGGGCTGGCGCTGCTGATCGCACTGTTGGTTAATTTCGGGTTACTGAAACTGATGCAGTCGATGGTTACCCCCGATCACCAGCGGGGCAACACGCAGCTATCCAAGGCATTACCGATCGACTTTGTGCGCCTGCCCCCCGAGGAACCGCCGCCGCCAGCTGAGGAGCCACCGTCTGAAGCGGAGGAGCCGACGCCTGAGCTGCCGCGGCCGATGCCTGCTGCGGCCGCGGCGAAAAATCCTCAGATTGAACTGCCCTCCTGGCAGGCGCCGAATCTTGCGCTGCCGCTGGATGTAGGCAATGGTCCCTACCTGGGGGGCTTCGCGACACCGCCACCACCCCCGCTGCCGGCGGAGCCGGTGACCGCTGAGTGCAGGATTCCGCCACGCTATCCCGCGGCGAGCCACTGCTGCGCCGCAGCGAGGGCCATGTGCTCGCGTGCAGTTCACCATCGACCCCGATGGCGGGGTGAGTGATCCGAAAGTGGTGGAGGCCGAGCCGAAGGGTTTTTTTGAGCAGGCTGCGCTGCGCGCGATTCGCGGTTGGAAGTTCCAGCCCCAGCTGGAAAATGGCGTGGCCGTGGCGCGTTCAGCTACCCAGACAATCCGCTTCTCCCTGAAAAAATGATCAAGCTGTTACTGCTCCCTCTGCTGTTGATCGCCTTCGCCAGCGACGCCTGTGCCAAGGCAGCCGCCGCCCGCTCAGCTCGCCTCCCGTCTTACCTACGAATACCTGTTTTTGGTGGAGGCATTGATGCGCCATCAGCGTTACGATGAAGCGGCACTGGAGCTTGAGGGGTTGCTGCAGCGTGTCGCGGGCAATGGCTACGAAACCGCCTTGGTACATCAGAGTTTTGGCTATGTGGAGATCGGTCGGGAGATGTATCCGAGTGCGATTCGCCACTTCAGGGCCGCAGTGGATTCGGCGCAACTGCCCGCGGAGGTGTCGCACCAGCTAAGTTACACGCTGGTCCAGCTGCTGTTTCAGGAGGATGATGCGGCGGCCGCACTGCAGCTCTTGATCCGCTGGGATGAAGCTTTGGAGGCAAAACCTCCGGCCCCGGCGTTCTAATCTGGCTGAAGGGGCGGCAGATCCCACCGGTGCCCTGGGATCAGATCGAGGCGGCGATCGATGATCTCGAGACGGCAATCCGGCTGAGTGATGATCCCGCAGAACCCTGGTTTCAACTGTTGGTCGGCTTCTATCTCGACGCGAAGCAGACTAAACAGGCGGTTGCCCTATTATCGAAGATGATCGTCCGCTTTCCGGCGACGGCGGCCTACTGGCGGCAATTGGCCGGATAGCAGATGGAACTGGGACGGGAGCGGGATGCGCTGGCGACTCTGGAGCTGGCGCATTCCAGAGGCCAGCTGAAGCAGCGGGAGATCCTCTGGCTGGCACAGCTCTACCTGCATCAAAAGATGCCGCAGCTGGCGGTGCAGATGCTGGCGACAGGGGTGGCGGAGCAGGACCAGAAGGCACTGGAGCTGCTCGCCCAGGCCTGGGTGCTGGCACGGGAGCCGGAGAAGGCGTTGCCGGTATTCGATGCATTGGCCAAGCTCGATCAGAGTGGCCGCTGGGAGTAGCGCGGCGCGGAACAGCTAGTGGAGCTGGAGCGTTGGGATGAAGCG
>AASF01001806.1 GCA_000168735.1 Candidatus Endoriftia persephone str. Hot96_1+Hot96_2
TCCATAAAGCAATATAATCATGTAGTACCTGGCGCGTAATACGAAGCAGATTAGTTCGTATATTTTTCCTCTAAATGGAGGGATACCGATCCACATTTTATCATGAATCACTTATTATCCCTTTCTACCTTATCTCTCAGGTTTCGCAAGATCATAACCTTTGCTTGATTTTAATTTTAACGTCGTCAGCGTGTATTGGCTTTCAATCAAATCAGCCCGCACTGCCCCATCCTGCTCGGGCGTAAGAGCACTTTTGCCCTGACTTCATGCTATATATAATTTTTTTATTACCACAATGACATTCTTAGGCGTATATGTTCGCTTCTATGTAAATAATAGATGTTTGAAAGCAACCAGCAAACAACAAATTATCTGGACATATTGTTTTAACCAGGAGCATCTGCAGTGATGATGTCTATAATCCATATGAGCAAGTCCGGTTTCGGTTTTGCAAATCATGTCAGTGATCAGCAGTGTGCTGATATTTTCTATTAGTTGGCCTATTTATTTCTGGACCAAAACTGTAGAGTGATGCTATCAATGGTAAAAGTACAGCGAATCGTGCTAGATGTCCTCAAACCGCATTCACCCAATGGGCTTGAGTTTTCCACGCCAACTGGGCAAAAAAATGCCCCGACTGCTGGTTTAACTTTAAAGTGGTCGAAGTGGATGAAAAAACGGAGACCGTAATTCTTGTTGTCGAGTCAGAAAATATCCCCTATGACGATGTGTCTGATGCGATTACATCAATGGGTGGATCCATTCACAGTATCGATGAAGTAGAAGTCATCAGCATGGGTGATTCAGCGAGATTCATCAACGCAGACCGATGTTTAAACGATTTCAGCTGCTATTTAGCATTTCACAATCTAATCTTATCGTGCGACGCTACTTTGTAGTGAATGGTTTCGATGGTGCACTCACCATGCTGGGTTTATTGATGGGGTTTCATGTCAGCAATAATGTAATTCTATCCGTGGTTATTACTGCCTGCATGGGTACGGCAATTGCGCTGACGGTAAGTGGAATCAGTAGCGCCTATATCAGCGAATCAGCGGAGAAGAGACAGGAACTAAGGGAACTTGAAGATGCCATGATTGCGGCACTTGCAGCAATCGGCCCATGGTCAGGCAGCCCGTCTCATGCCCTTTATTGTTGCCGTGGTCAACGGGCATGTCACCTTTCATTTTTGCATTGATAATTATGACCCCGCTGGGAGTGGCACATCGGTATCCGTGGCTTATCAGTTACCCTCTTGAAACTGCCGCCACGGTTGCTTTTATATTGATTTTCTTTCTGGGAGTATTCATAGGAAAAATTAGTGGTGGCTTCTGGCTATGGGCTGGCTTGCGAGCCTTGTTGATTGCATTGATTACTAGTTTATTGATCTATATTGTAGGTCTTGTATAAGGAGCCTTCGTTAATTTCGTTTCAAAGGATAGAAATGTGCTTTTGCTACGCTAAGCCAATTTAACAGCGTCGCTCACTGCTCACCCCTGATTCCTTGTCATTGCTCTTCTCCTCGCCGCTCCCGCAGATGCTTCAGGTTTATTATTCCCACCCCAAAACCCCAGCGCCAACCGCCAACCCAGCCGTTTACAGCCATTTATGGCCGAATTCATAGATTCAAAAAAACGGCAACACTTCGCCCCACCCTTCTCAGGCAATAGGCGGTAGCGGCTCATGTGTTAACTCATAGCTCAGAGAGATCTGACAACCGGCTTTCATCAGGCAGTTACAGACCGCCCCGGTACTGCGAGTTGAAATCGACAAGGGGATGGAGGGGGGCAGGCCGTTGGGCATACCGACGGTTGCAGGCCGCATAGCCCAAATGGTCGTCAAACAGCGAATAGAACCGGAACTGGAGAAGCACTTTCACCCAAGCTCTATGGATACAGTCCGGACAGATCCGCCATGGAGGCGCTCGAACGGGCGCGTCAGCGGTGCAGGAAACGGTTCTGGGTCCTGGGTCCTGGGTCCTGGGTCCTGGGTCCTGGGTCCTGGGTCCTGGGTCCTGGGTCCTGGGTCCTGGGTCCTGGGTCCTGGGTCCTGGGTCCTGGGTCCTGGGTCCTGGGTCCTGGGTCCTGGGTCCTGGATATGGACATCAAAGGGCTCTTTAATGACATCGACCACGATCTTCTCATGCGTGCAGTTCGC
>AASF01001805.1 GCA_000168735.1 Candidatus Endoriftia persephone str. Hot96_1+Hot96_2
TTCTATTTTGGCGCCCGTGAGTTCCCGCTCTCGCTGGTGATGGTCGGCGCCTTGGGTATCGGTATGCTGCTGGGTATCCTCTCCGGGATGGGCGTGATCTTGGGCGTCAAGCGTGAGAACGCTCAGCTCAGGCGGCGTGAACGTGAGGCTATTGCGGAGGTGAAAAACCTCCGCTCGCTACCTTTGCAGGATCGCTAAGGAGCCTCTGAATGAATCTGGGCGAGCAGAATTGTGAGGCCAAGTTTTCTGATGCAAGGCGGAAATCGCAGCTAATAGCTGGTCTATTGCCTAGATTTCCAGCGCAGCAGCGGGGAATTTTGACCGCAAGGCTGCCGTTCATGATTCATTCAGAGGCTCCTTAAAGGAAAATCCCTCATGCTGGAGTTGTTGTTGTTACTCCTTCCGGTCGCTGCTGCGTCAGGCTGGTGGGCGGCGCGCCGAAGCGTATCGAAGCAGGGAGCGCACAGCGGCTCGCGAATGGTCGCCGCAGTATCTCAAAGGCCTCAACTTTCTGCTCAACGAACAGCCGGATAAGGCGATCGACCTGCTGGTGAAGATGGTCGAGGTGGATAGCGAGACGGTGGAGACCCACCTCGCCCTGGGTAATCTGTTTCGCCGTCGCGGTGAGGTTGAGCGGGCGATACGCATTCATCAGAATCTGATTGCTCGTCCCAGCCTGCATGGGCAGCAGCGCGCCCAGGCGTTGCTGGAGCTGGGTCAGGACTATATGCGGGCCGGGCTCTTCGATCGCGCGGAGAACCTCTTCAGCGAGCTGGCCGAGAGTCGTTTCTACAAGCGCCAGGCGCTATCCAATCTGTTGGAGATCTTTCAGCAGGAGAAGGATTGGCAGCGTTGCCTGGAGACTGCCGAGCGACTCAAGGTGGCGGGCGAACGGGGGCTCTCCAGCCGCATTTCCCACTTTCATTGTGAGCTGGCGTTGCAGGCATTGGCCGAAAGCGACCCGGGGGTTGCGCTGGCGCAGCTGAAAAAGGCCGCCGCCCGAGACAGAAGCAACGTGCGGGTGACGCTGATCCGGGCTGATATTGCGATGCACGCCGGCGACTGTAAGGCAGTGATCAAGAGCTGCAAGCGAGTCGAGGGGCAGGAGCCGGCCTATCTGCCGGAGGTGCTGCCGATGTTGCAGAAGTGCTACCAGCGCTTGCCCGCAGGGTGAGTCGCTGCTCGACTATCTGCAGGGGCTCTACAGCCGCCATGCCGGCAGCGAGCTGATGCTGATGCTAACCGATCTGATCCAGAACAGAGAGGGGGAGCAGGCGGCCGAGGCGTTTGTCCTTAAGCATCTGGCGGCCCATCCCGACCTCAAGGGGCTGGATAAGCTAGTCACCCTGAATCTGCGGCAGACGGGGGCGGTGGGTGAAACCCTGGCAACCCTGAAGCAGGCAGTAGAGCAGATGCTGGAGAGGCAGGCAGCCTACCAGTGTGAGCAGTGTGGATTCAGCGCTAAGAAGCTCCACTGGCAGTGTCCGAGTTGCATGAGCTGGGGTAGCATCAAGCCAGCCCAAAACGGCGGGGTCGCTTGAGCGGCCCTGAAGCATGTGGTTTGCGGGAGGAGTAGTGATGAGTGAGACAGGTTCGCGGGTGATTGTCGCCCTGGATTTTCCTGAGGAGCAGAAGGCGTTGCAGCTGGTGGATCAGCTGGAGCCCTCTCTGTGCCATCTTAAGGTCGGCAAGGAGATGTTCACCCGTCTGGGCCCCGGCTTTGTCGAGAGCCTTTCGGTGCGCGGGTTTGCGGTCTTTCTCGACCTCAAGTTCCACGATATTCCGAATACCGTAGCTGCGGCCTGTGATGCGGCAGCAGATCTGGGTGTCTGGATGATCAATCTGCATGCGTCGGGCGGACGTCGCATGATGGAGACGGCCAGGGAGCGTCTGGAACGCCATGCCCAGCGGCCGAAGTTGGTGGCGGTGACTATCCTGACCAGTCTTTCGAGGGAGGATATCGCCGAGGTCGGTTTCCACGGCACCCCGGCGGAAAATGTGTTCCGTCTGGCCCACCTGACAAAAAGCGCTGGGCTGGATGGCGTGGTCTGCTCGCCGCGAGAGGCCGGAGCAATCCGCGCTGCAGTGGGCGGCGACTTCCTGCTGGTGACGCCAGGAGTAAGACCAAAGGATGCGGCTGCCGATGATCAGCGACGGGTGATGACGCCGGGGGAGGCGATCGCTGCCGGCTTCCAGCTATCTGGTGGTCGGACGACCGGATTACCGCCGCGGCGGATCCGCTGGCGGTGCTGCGTCAGATCAATGCGGATGTAACCGAATCGACATTATCGGCTGACAAATAGTTGGATTGATTGACACCCCTGTGGGGCGATCATACTCTCAGGCGGGTTTCCGGATCGTCATCCGAACTATCTAAGAAAAGCACCAAACACCAAGGACTGAGGATGAGTAAAAAGATACGTAAAGCCGTCTTTCCTGCAGCCGGGATGGGAACCCGTTTCATACCCGCCACCAAAGCCAACCCCAAAGAGATGTTGCCTATCGTGGACAAACCGCTGATCCAGTATGCAGCGGAAGAGGCAGAAGAGGCCGGCGTGGACAACCTGGTCTTCATCATTGGGCGTCAGAAACGCGCGATCCCCGATCACTTTGATAAAAACTACGAGCTGGAGAGCGAGCTGGAAGCTGCTGGCAAACACAAACTGTTGAAGATCGTGCAGAATGTGTTGCCTTCGAATGTCTCATGTATCTATCTGCGACAGGCTGAGGCCCTCGGCCTGGGCCATGCTGTGCTCTGCGCCAAGCCCGGTGGTGGGCGACGAACCCTTTGCGGTGACCCTGGCGGATGACCTGATCAAAGGTGATGGTGGTAAGGGGGCATTGGCGCAGATGGCGGAGGTCTACGAAAAGTACCAGTGCAGTGTGATCCTGGTGGAAGAGGTTCCGCCGGAGGAGACCAACAAGTACGGTATCGTCGAGATCGCGGAAGATGACGGCGAGACTGCGATCATTACCTCGATCGTGGAGAAGCCGAATCCGGAAGATGCACCCTCCAATCTGGCAGTGGTCGGGCGCTATATCCTGACCCCCCGTATCTTCGAATTGCTGGAGAAGACCAAGCGTGGCGCCGGCGGATGAGATCCAGCTGACCGATGCGATTGCGGAACTGCTGAAGTATGAGAAGGTGCGCGCCTATCGCGTCAAGGGCAAGCGCTATGACTGCGGCAGCAAAGAGGGGTACATGGAGGCGACCGTTGAATATGGCCTGGCACACTCTGAGATCGGCGCTGATTTTGCGGAGTATCTGAAGAAGATCGCCGCGGATCTTTGATTCGGAGCGGATGAGCGCCTGCAAGGGTCTGTGTTTGTCACAGGCCCTTTTTTATTGCGTATGTGTCGCCTACTTTTTTGCGTGTATGGTCCGCTTAGA
>AASF01001804.1 GCA_000168735.1 Candidatus Endoriftia persephone str. Hot96_1+Hot96_2
ACTAGGGTTTGATCACGGGCTTTTTGTTCCAGGTCGCCATGCAATGCCAGCGCACTAAAGCCAAGGTCATGTAACTCGTCAGCCACTTCCTGAGTCTCCCGCTTGGTATTACAAAATACCAGGGCGGATTCAGGTCGATATTTCAGTAGCAGCAGCTGCAGGATGGTCATACGCTGTGTATTGGCATCGACTCTGTAGAAGTACTGCTGAATACTGGTGCTGTCATGGGTAGCAGCAACTTGCACCACTACCGGGTGGATCATGATGCGTTGAGCAATAGACTCTATTTGAGAGGGATAGGTTGCGCTGAATAACAGGGTTTGTCGCTGCTGTGGAGTGTACTTGATGATGGCATCCAGAGCCTGGCTGGAAGCCCATGTCGAGCATGCGATCCGCCTCATCCAACACAAGCATGTTTAAACTATCCAGCCTCAGCGTACCTTTTCGCAGGTGCTCTTCCACTCGCCCGGGTGTCCCTACAATGATGTGCGCACCGTGTTCCAGTGAGCCAATCTGAGGCCCAAAGGGCATGCCGCCACAAAGAGTGAGAACCTTGATGTTGTGGATGCTTCTAGCCAGTTTGCGAACCTCTTTGGCCACCTGGTCGGCCAGTTCCCGAGCTCGGGCAAAGTACCAGTGACTGCACACGAAAGCGCTTTACATCAAGCTTTTCCAAATAACACCAGACCGAATGCCGCGGTTTTTCCTGAGCCGTGTTTTCCCCTGCGCGCGATAACATCTTTGTCCATCCAGAATATGCGGCAAGCTCTGCGCCTGTATGGGCGTCATGGCCAGATAACCCAGTGTAGAGAGATTCTTAAGCAGGGGCGGGATTTGCAGCTTGAANGGGATGAAAAGTCAGTTTGGCTCAAAGTGCTTGTCCTTTTAGTGTCTGGGTTGTGACTTCGATTGCCATAAATCACAATAGTAACGGCGTTGGGCTAGCAGCCTATCCGGCCAAAGAATAATAGGGGACGTACCACAGCTTCTAGCAATGTGGATGTTCAATCCTGGCGCAAAACAGACGCACGAATATTGGCTTAAAGAATTTACCCGGGGCATGGCAATTTGGGCAACTGCATAAACTCATTTCTCTTGATGCATCGGCTTATGCAATTTTGGCCAAAAAACCAATTCCAAAAACAACGAAAAACCCAAAACCCAAAATATTCCCCATTCAGCCATAGTTCATGCTCCCCGCCCCGGGCTGCGATCAGCCGTGACCCACAACTCCTTTATCGCCAGCACTTCGAAGTCTGGCACCAACATCCCTAACCCTGCTTCATCCATTATCGGTGAATCGGCGGCCCTGTTTTTCATATTCACCTTGGCCATATTTGAACGAGCAATAGATCACGCCATTTGGGCTTCAGCGCGCACGCCAGTCGGCGGAAGACGTCCGGTAGCTCCTTGGCGGGAACGTGCAGCAGCGAAGCACAGGCCCAGATACCGTCAAACTGGTGTTGGTATTGGATATCTTGCAGACGCTGTACCTGAACGGGTTGCTTGATCTCTTTTTCGGCTAGAGCGGCGATCTCGGCA
>AASF01001803.1 GCA_000168735.1 Candidatus Endoriftia persephone str. Hot96_1+Hot96_2
CGCCTTGATCAAGACATCCAGGGCGGTCGGCAGTCCAACACCACTTTTGGACTCAACTGGTATATCAATCCCAACACCCGCTTCATGGCAAACTGATATACTTGTCGACATAGACCCGGATGCAAGTGGACTCAACAATCAATCCAAAAATATTCCAGCTACGGGGCCAGTATGACTTTTAGTGCATCACGCAAACCCATCAGAGCCGCCAGAGTGATCGCTCTGGCGGCTCTGCTGTTGTGCGCCACCGCCCCCCCTGTGCTCGCAGAGGCAGAGAACCTGAGGGCACAGACCCTGGTGATCGGCAAAGTCAGCGACAGCCCGCGTAAGCACTTCACCCGCCTCAAGCCGATGGTCGATTATGTCGGCAAAAAGATGCGCGATCTGGGCATCACCCGGACCCGAGTATTAATGGCAAAAAACAACGCGCAGATGATTCGCTATCTGCAGCAGGGCAAGGTCGACTGGGTCACCNGAGACCCTCTTCTCCTCAAATCCTCTTCGAGCAGCAGGGGCCGGGGCCGAGATCATCCTGCGCAAATGGAAGAAAGGCGTGCCCGGCTACCATACCGTCTTCATCACCCGCAAAGAGAGCGATATCCACAACCTAGAAGACCTGAAAGGCAAGCGTCTGGCGCTGGAAGATCCGGGTTCCACCACTGCCTTCTACATTCCCGCAGGCATACTGCAAGAGGCCGGCCTGGAACTTGAACTGCTCAGCAACCCGCGCCAACATCCGGCGCCTGACAAGGTTGGCTACGCCTTCGCCAAAGGTGAGATCAACATCGCCACCTGGGTGCAAGCAAAAATGGGCCTGGNCAAGATGTGGGTTGGCCACTTACCAACAACCTGCGACTGGAACACGCCTGACCACACCCCCCCTGTCTTCAAAAAAGATCTGCGTATCTTTCATCGCTCATCACAAAGGAAACCANCTGNCACACCGGGGGCTTTGAACTGGTTCGACCGGGTCTGGACACATCGATCAAACAACGCCTGATTGAGGTATTAAAAAATACCCACCGGGATGCCGCCGCCGAGGCTGTCCTGAATGCCTACCAGCAAACCGCCAAATTCGACGAAATCAGCGCAGAGACCCAAGCCATACTGGATCATGTCAGAGAACATTCAGCCGTGGCACGCGGAAACCTCCATTGAAAGGGCTTCAGCTTCAAGTCAAAATATTCGCTGACACTTCTGGCACTGGTCTATCGGTGTCGTACTCTCAGTCTCGAGCGTGCTGCTCTACCAGTTCGATGACGCAATCGGTGACTATCTAGGAGGCCAATGCCTCCACCGTCACAACGGGCACTAGATCAAACAACTGCAACACTCAGGGGCTGACCCTCACCGGAATCCTCGTCGCAGAGCCTGATCAACCCCCTCTACGAACTCGATATGGAGGGCATAGGTCAGCTCCTGCAGACTGCAAACAGCCAGCCCGATGTGATCCGGACCCTGGTATTCGACGAGAAAGGCCGGATCGTCCACGATGGCGAGGAGACACTGCCGCGATTCGGCCAGCTGATGAGTGAACCACTCGCCTTCCAGGCCCTGCAGTCGCAGGCGCCGCTGACCCACCTAGAGGCGGACCGCCTGAGTATCGCCGCCCCCATCAGCCTGGAGAAAAACCAGCTGCTGGGCGGCATCTATATCGATCTCTCCCTGAGCCAGATGCTCAAGGTGGTGCGTGATTCGAAGAGCCGTCTCGAGCTGATCAGCCGCACCCATATCGATCGTAACCTCAACTCTATCTGGATGCTGCTGCTACTGTTAGGTGCCGCCAGCATCCTCGCCGGACTGCTGATAGCCTATCGGCTGAGCCGGCCAATTGGACGGCTGGAAAAGCTCGCCCAGCGTATCGGGTCCCGCGACTATAGCGCCGTCAGCCACATCGATCGTAACGACGAGATCGGCAGCCTAGCCCGCACCTTAGAGAAGATGGGGCAGCATCTGCAGAGCACCACCATTTCGAAAGAATATATGGATGAGATCCTCCACAGTATGCGGGATCTGCTGCTGGTCACCGACCTCGCGGGCAGGATCACCCGCATCAACCGGGCCTTTAGCCAACTCAGTGGTTACACCAGCCAGCAGGCCATCGGCCAATCCATCGGGCAAATCATCCCCTATAGTCTCGACAAACACAGCAGCTGGGCAGAATACCTGGAAGAATCGCACGAAGTCAGCGCCCACGAATGCACTCTGCAGGCAAGCGATGGCAAACAGGTTCCTATCCTCCTCTCCGCCTCCATGCTCGACCCCAACACCGGTCACCAAGGCATGGTGCTGGTGGCGCAGGACTTGACCGAATACCGTGTGGCGCAGCAGCAGATCCATCATCTCGCCTACTACGACCTGGTCACCGGCCTGCCCAACCGGGCACTCTTCATCGACCGTCTGAGACAGGCAATCCGTAGCGCGCGGCGTGAGCAGAACCGCATGGCGTTGTTCTTTCTCGACCTGGACCGTTTCAAAAACATCAACGATACCCTCGGTCACGAGATTGGCGATCAGATGCTCGAGGCTGTAGCGGCGCGGCTGCAGAGCCACAAACGGGAGGAGGACACCATCGCCCGCTTCGGCGGCGACGAGTTCACCCTGATCATCGCCCCGAATTGAGCAGACCGATGACCTCATCACCCAAGCAGAACGTATCACCTCCCTGTTTCAGCAGCCCTTCAACATCGGCGGCTTGGAACTCTTCTCCGGCACCAGCATCGGCATCAGCCTTTATCCCGATGATGCGTCGGACGCGGAAACCCTGATTCGCAATGCCGACACCGCCATGTACCGCTCAAAAGAGCGCCGCTCAAACGGTTTCGAGTTCTATACCGACGACATGAACACCCTCGCCACCGAGTTCATGAACATTGAACACGGCCTGCGACGCGCCCTGGCAGAACCAGGCCTTCGAACTGCGTTATCAGCCCCAGGTCGACATCAAAACCGGCAGGCTCAAATCAGTTGAGGCACTGCTGCGCTGGAGGCGCAGCGAACACGAGATACTCAAACCGGATCTTTTTCTGCATGTGCTGGAGGAGACGGGGCTAGTCATCCCGGTGGGCGAATGGGTGTTGCGTCAGGCCTGCAGGCAATTGAAGGACTGGCAGCAACTGGGGGTCAAGGATAGCAGCGGGTGGCAGTCAACATCTCGCCGCGCCAGTTCGTCTCCCCCAAGCTGGCCGAAACAGATCGCTGCAATCCTTAAAGAGTACCAGCTTCCCGCCAGCAGCTTGGAGCTGGAGATCACCGAAAGCGGGCTGATGGAGGATATGGAGCACACCATCGAACTGCTCGGCCAGCTCGCCGACATGGGGGTCAAACTCGCCATCGACGACTTTGGCACCGGTTACTCCTCACTAGAACATCTACGTAATTTTCCGGTGCAGACTCTAAAGGTCGACCGTTCGT
>AASF01001802.1 GCA_000168735.1 Candidatus Endoriftia persephone str. Hot96_1+Hot96_2
TCCTTGATCATCTCCCTGGCAGCGGCTTGGAGCAGAGGTGATCGCGGTGGATCGATATCCGCATGCGCCAGGGGCATCAGGTGGCGCACCGTTGGTATGCCATCGACATGAGCTGACCCTGGCTGGCACTGCTGGGCTGCTGTGTGGAGCAGGAGCGCCCACATCTGATCGTGCCGGAGATCGAGGCGATTTGCCACCGATGAGCTGGCGCGCATCGAGACCGAAGGGCTGGCGGAGGTGATCCCGACGGCACGCTGCCGCCCAGCTGACCATGAATCGCGAGGGGATACGTCGGCTAGTCGCCGAAGAACTTGGCCTGCCCACCTCAGGTTACGCCTTCGCCGAGAGCCTGGAGTGCGCTGAAGCAGTGCTGATCGATGGCGGGGTGGGATACCCCTGTATCGTCAAGCCCGTGATGTCATCCTCCGGGAAAGGGCAGTCGACATTGCACGGGCCGGAGGATCTGGAGTCGGCCTGGAACTATGCGATGCGCGGCGGACGGGTGCAGCATGGCCGGGTGATCGTCGAGGCGATGATCGAGTTTGACTATGAGATCACCCTGCTGACGGTGCGTGCTGCAGATGGGGAGGGAGGCATTGCAACCCACTTTTGCGAACCCATCGGCCATCGTCAGGAACAGGGGGACTATGTGGAGTCCTGGCAGCCACAGGCGATGAGTGTGCAGGCCTTGGAGAAGGCGCGGCAGATCGCGCAGCAGGTCACCAGCGCCCTGGGCGGGCGTGGCATCTTCGGCGTGGAACTGTTCATTCGCGCTGAGCAGGTTTGGTTCTCGGAGGTCAGCCCACGCCCCCACGACACCGGTATGGTCACCATGGCGAGCCAGTACCAGAATGAATTTGAACTGCATGCCCGCGCCATTCTCGGCTTGCCGGTGGATACCAGCCTTAGGGAGAATGCTGCCAGCGCCGTGATCTACGGCGGGCTGGAGGCGAAAGGGATCGCCTTCGAGGGTGTGGCCGAGGCGCTGCAGATAGCCGGGTAGCGACCTGCGCCCTGTTCGGCAAACCCCAATCCTTTACCCGACGCCGCATGGGCGTGGCGTTGGCTCGCGCTGAGAGTGTGGAACAGGCCCGCGAACGGGCGCTGGAGGTGGCGAGGCGGGTTCGGCCTGTACCCGGAGAGTGACCCGCTTCAAGGAGAGAATATGAGGCGGACTTGGTTGATCCCACAGCTGAGGAAAGCCCGGCGCGGAGATTGCCTGAGGCTGTTTGGCTCTTGATGAGGGGGCAGATGAGCCTTAGCGAGAGCTGAACTGCCAGCCGATCAACATTAGCAGGGCGGGGGCAAAAAGAACTTCCATACAGCCAGATAAGCCGCAATGCCCCAAAAGGTGACGAACGAGAGTGTCAGCAGATTAATGATCATATAGAGCGGAATGTAGGCGCTGTGCCGCCTTGCGGCTAAACGTGTAGCTAGTTTCGCAGCTGGTGACGTGCCACGGGTGCGGGGGAACTGCAGATTCAGTAGCGGAGATAATCGACACTCCGGGCCTATCCCCGCGAGTGCGGGGAACTCCAGTTATTACGCGAGGCGATTAGATCGTAAGTAGGTACATCCCCGCGGGTGCGGGGAACACACGGCATTGGGTCGCGCGAATTCAACAGGCACAGGTTCATCCCCGCGGGTGCGGGGAACACGTCAATGGGCAGATAAAATCACCCAGCTATTCCGGTTCATCCCCGCGGGTGCGGGGAACACCGGCCTCGTCGTATGATGCCAGTGCGATCGACCGGTTCATCCCCGCGGGTGCGGGGAACACGCCGGGACACCGAGTGTCTCAAATATATCAATAGGTTCATCCCCGCGGGTGCGGGGAACACCGTCAAGCCCCCAGATACGTACCGCCCCCCGACGGTTCATCCCCGCGGGTGCGGGGAACACCCCATCGCGTTATGCGCCCGTCGCGCCGCCTGCGGTTCATCCCCGCGGGTGCGGGGAACACCCGAGCGTGCCACCAGCAAATTTTCTGTCGATCGGTTCATCCCCGCGGGTGCGGGGAACACGGCGTCGATTCGCTCTCAATGGCGTTCGGCAACGGGTTCATCCCCGCGGGTGCGGGGAACACACCCCCTCCGCACTCACCGCCCTGATGGTCGGCGGTTCATCCCCGCGGGTGCGGGGAACACGCTGATCGTGATATCAATGCTAGCCGCATTTACGGTTCATCCCCGCGGGTGCGGGGAACACGCAGGAGGCGGGCCCTGTTCCTGTGCCAATTCCGGTTCATCCCCGCGGGTGCGGGGAACACTGTTTTCGTGTTCTGCGCAAATTTATTAGGTTCGGTTCATCCCCGCGGGTGCGGGGAACACCCCAGGTCATTCGCGGTAAAGGCCGTTGTCGGCGGTTCATCCCCGCGGGTGCGGGGAACACGGCTATCAACATGTTCCGCCAGTCTTTCTCTGTCGGTTCATCCCCGCGGGTGCGGGGAACACACTACGACGAGAACCCCTGGTTTCCTCCTGAGCGGTTCATCCCCGCGGGTGCGGGGAACACGGCCTATAAAATTGTCTGAT
>AASF01001801.1 GCA_000168735.1 Candidatus Endoriftia persephone str. Hot96_1+Hot96_2
TTCGTCAAGGAGGCGACCACCAGGTTCGGCTCCCAGTGCATCGTCGTCGCCATCGACGCCAAACGGGTGAGCGGTGAGGGCGAGCCGTCGAAGTGGGAAATCTTCACCCACGGTGGACGCAAGCCCACAGGTATCGACGCCATCGAGTGGGCAAAGAAAATGGCCGACTACGGTGCCGGCGAGATCCTGCTCACCAGTATGGATCGAGACGGCACCAAGATTGGTTTTGACAATGAACTGACCCGCGCCATCGCCGAGGCGGTGCCAATCCCGGTGATCGCCTCCGGCGGTGTCGGCAACCTGCAGCACCTGGTGGATGGCGTCAAACAGGGTGCCGCCGATGCGGTGCTGGCGGCCAGCATCTTCCACTTCGCCGAATACAGTATCGGCGAGGCGAAGCAGTTCATGCGCGATCAGGGCGTGGAGGTGCGCCTCTGATGAGCGAGTGGATCAACCAGATCAAGTGGGACGACAATGGTTTGGTGCCCGCCATCGCCCAAGAGACTGGCACTGGCAAGATCCTGATGATGGCCTGGATGAACCAGGGAATCATTGCAACTGACCCGGGAGACCGGCCATGCTGTCTACTTCTCCCGCTCACGCCAGAAACTCTGGCACAAGGGCGAGGAGTCGGGCCATCAACAGATTGTGAAGTCGATCCGGGTCGACTGCGACGCCGACGTGGTGTTGCTGGAGCGTGGAGCAGAAGGGCGGTATCGCCTGCCACACCGGGCGTCACAATTGTTTCTACCGCGGAACTGCACGGCGATGAGTGGGTCGAAGTGTTGCCGGTGATCAAAGACCCGAATCAGATCTACGGCTGAGGAATCGCTATGAGCGACGTACTGCAACAATTGGCTGAGGTGCTAGAGGAGCGCAAGGGGGCGGATCCCGACAGTTCATACGTGGCGAAGCTCTACGCCAAGGGTCTGGACGCGATCCTGAAGAAGATCGGCGAGGAGGCCACTGAGACGGTGATGGCCGCCAAGGACGGGGTGGCGGAGAAGATCGTCTATGAGATGGCCGATCTCTGGTTCCACAGTATGGTGTTGCTGGCGCAGCAGGGATTGGGCCCAGACGATGTGTTGCGGGAGTTGCAGCGGCGTTTCGGGCTCTCTGGCCTGGAAGAGAAGGCGAATCGGAGTCGCTGAGGTTTCGTTCCCGGATCAGGTGGTTTCGCCAGTGCTTACGGTAGTAACGCTTCTGGGGTATGATGCGCCGCGTGTTTTTGAGAGTGATTCGCGAGCGGCGGGGCGAATGTCCCGGCGGACAACGTTAGATACGATAATCAAACCTGGTCCTTTCGGATCGGTTGAGAGTGGAGAGTAAAATGGGTATTGGTGGTATCAGCATTTGGCAGTTATTGATCATCTTGGCGATCGTCCTGACTGCTGTTCGGCACCAAACGGCTGAAGAATATCGGCGGTGATCTAGGGTGGTGCGATCAAGGGTCTCAAGAAGTCGATGTCCGATGGTGAGAAGCAGGCTGAGGCTGATGCCGAGAAGCGTGAGCAGATCAGCGAGGACGAGAAGGGCACCACCATCGAGGGTGAGGTCACTTCCAAAAAGAAAGAGAAGGTTTAATCCATCCTTGCCATTGGCAGCTTTTCCCTGGTTTTGATCTATGTTTGACATCCGGTTTCTGGGGAACTCCAGCGTTATCGCCCCTTGGTGGCGCTGGTTTGTGATCGGACCTGAACGCTTGCCAAGAGTAGCGCGGACGGTGGGTCGATGGGTCGGCCATGGCCGCAAACTGTTGGCTAACGTTACGTGCCGATATCGATAAAGAGATCAATGCCGACGAGCTGAAAGAGATCATGCAAAAGCAGATGCAGCAGATGAATCCGCTGCATGAGGTGATCGAAGAGACGCAGAAGGACCTGTCTGAAGTGAAGCGTAGCTCAGAGAAGGCTGTCAACGATGCCAAGAACACCTTTGAGGATCGTGAGATCCCTGGCGCTGAGAAGTAGATCCCCTAGCCACCATGACTGCTGAAAATCAGGGTAATACGGTCGCAGAGCAACCGCTTGTCTCGCATCTGCTGGAGCTGCGTG
>AASF01001800.1 GCA_000168735.1 Candidatus Endoriftia persephone str. Hot96_1+Hot96_2
AGGCGAATTGAATTCGCCCTTGATCCAGTTGATCTCTTTGGGGATGCGGGTTGCCACCTGCTTCAATGTGACCGCCAGTTTGGCCAGCTCCGCCTTGCCCTTGGCGCCCAGCCTGGCGGAGCCGGAGGCGAACAGCAGTTCCGATTGGAACAGGAAGCGGTCACCGACGATGCGCACCGCCGGGTTGTCGCCAAGTAGTGTGCGTAGTCGGCCGAAGAATTCCGAGCGATACTGCTCGAGTTGGTTGACCTGCCTCGCCAGTTCAATATTGAGTCGTTCGCCGAGACGTTTGATCTCGTTCTGCTGCGTCGTCTTCTCCTGTTCCGACAGCTTCAGTGCTGCGCTGATCTCCTGCAACTGGCTGCGCAGCAGGCCAATCTTCTGGCTCAGCGCGGCCACCTCGATCTGTGCCTCTTCGCTCAGCCGGCGCTCTTTGTTGATCGCCTCACGCTGCAGGCCAACTAGGGTGTTGAGGGCCTGGATGTTGATCTCTTTGTGTTGCAGCTGCTGTTGGGCCAGCAGGGTGCGCTCCTGCTGATCCGCCAGTTCCGCCTGCAGTGATTGGCCGCGATCGCGCAGCTGGCCCAACGCTTCGTCTTTCTGTTGTAGGTTGCTGGCGAGTTGGCCGACCTCCTGTTCGAGCTTTTGGCGCATCGCCTGCAGGGTGGCGATGTCCTGCTGCAGACTGGCGATGTTGAGCAGCTGCTGTTCGATCTGTTTTTGGTCGGCCTCGCCCTGGGTAGTCAGCTGGCCGATCTGGCTGGAGAGCTGAAACTTTTCGTCGGTGAGTTCACTGATCATACCGGAGAGTTGGTTGACATCCTGCTCCAGGCTGGCGCGCTGGGTGCGTTCCAGCCCCAGGTCGTGGCTGAGGGCGGCGATCTGCTGGTTGAGGTTAGCCAGCTCGCTCTCCTGTATTGCTGAGAATCTGCGACAGCAGAAACTAGGGCGAAGGTAGAAGATACAGGATAACGAAGATAACCAGGATACAGCAGCGCGGAGAGGGCGTCCACATAGCCCGGCCAGACGTTGATCTGGTGTCGTGAGCGGCGTGCGCTGGTGAACATGGCTAGCTTCCGTTGGCTGTGGTGTCGTCCTCAGCTACACCCTTTTCATAGTGCGCCAGCAGATTGTCGCATCAGCTGGCGATCGGTCCGCATCTCCTGTAATCAATAGATCGAACTGATCCTGGCGCCCCACTGGAACCTCAGTGCTGCGGCTCGCCTCTTCACTTATCGCATCGGGATCATCGATCAGCTGGGTGACGCCCGGAGAGCCACTCCTCCAGGCCGTTGAAGAAGCGGTTCTGAGCGTGGCCGGCCTGGATGTCGAGAAACCCCAGCACCAGCGATCCGCCAAGGCCGAATAGGGAGGAGCTGAAGGCGGTTCCCATGCCGTCGAGGGGTTTACGCAGCCCGGTTTTGAGTTCAGTGAAGACGGCGGCGAAGTCGTTGTTGCCGACGTCGAGGGCGCCGATCACCTGGCCCACCGCGGAGATGGTGCCGAGTAGTCCCCAGAAGGTGCCAAGCAGGCCAAGGAAGATCAGCAGGCCGATCATGTAGCGGGAGATCTCGCGGGACTCATCGAGGCGTTCGCGGATGCCGCCCAGCACGGTACGCAGTGACAGGGCGGAGAGGCGGAAACGGTCTTTGCGCAGTCCGGAGAGGTGTTTGGCCAGCGGCTTGAGCAGGCGCGGTTCGTCAGCTACCGAAATGCCGGACTGACCGGTACGGAACAGCTTGATCCAGTTGATCTCGGTTTCCAGCACCAGCACCTGGCGGAGGGTGATGCCGATTCCCACTAGCAGCAGGCTGAGGATCAGGGTGTTGAAGCCCCAGTTGGCCATGAAGGCGGATTTTAGTGGCAGGAAGAGCAGGCCGCAGACGACGCTCACCACCGCCAGGTAGATCCCCATCCAGAACAGGGAATGACGCGGATTGATCATAACGGTCCTTCAGTTGATTCGATCCTGGGGTAGTGCACAGCATATATCCCTGGGGACCAAGAGTTAAACAGCGGCTGTCTGCCTGGCGCGTAGCCGGCCAGACTGCTTGTTACTTGAAGGGGATAACCACATCCGTGTGACAGTTCAGCCGACGATAACCCGATTGCGTCCCTGTGCCTTGGCATTGTTCAGGTGACTGTCGGCCCGTCTGAACATGCCATCTGATTTCTCGTCACTGGGTGAGTAGAGGGTGGCGCCAATACTCAATGTCACCCCGATTGATTCGAGATCGGTTTGTATCGGCGTATCTGCCAGCTTTTGCGCGCAAACGTTCGGCAAGCTGGCCGACCTCCTCGATATTGTCGGCGTGGATCAGTGCGCCAAACTCCTCGCCTCCCCAGCGAAATACGGTATCTCCACCGCGCATCATGGCTTGCAGCATTTGTGCTACTGATTTCAGTACCAGAATCACCGATGCTGTGGCCCCGTAGCGGTCGTTGATGGTCTTGAAGTTGTCGAGATCCATGAACAATAGGCCAAAGCCCGGAGTTGTGGCGTTGCGAATGGGAGATCCGGCGGGCGAGCTCGCGATCAAACATGCGGCGATTGCCCAGGCGGGTCAGATTGTCTTCCACTGCCAGCTGGTAAACCTCCTGTTC
>AASF01001799.1 GCA_000168735.1 Candidatus Endoriftia persephone str. Hot96_1+Hot96_2
ACGAATCGCCCTGATCACTGGCACCTGATTGCGCTGTCTGCGCAGCTGCGTCCAGGATCTGCAGACCGGAGCGGTAGGGCAGATTGAGATCCAGCACTACCGCCTCATAAGCTGTGCCCGCCAGGTTGACATCCGCTGCCCTCCCATCTTTGACCCAGTCGACCGAATGGCCTTCCAGCGAGAGTATCGTTTTGAGGGCCATCCCCCAGCAACTCGTCGTCTTCTACCAACAATAAGCGCATTGCCATCATTTCTTTCTGTGCGGAAAGGAAAGCAATATTTTTTTGTTATGTCATTGCCAGCCCTGCCTGGAGGCTATGCTAGCAAGTCCGGTAAACCAAGTCTGGAGAGACTTGCGTAACATCCTGCGAACGATTGAAGGGGGGCTCAGGTACGTCTTTTGGGCCTTGTTTGCGATGCCACTAGCCGGGATCAGAAAATCTGAAAAGGCCCAAAAAAAGCTCATATCGGTACCCGTGAGACGCTTCTTGACGAAAAAAAGAGGTGTTACTCCTGTTTTTTGATCAAAAACGAATCTTTTTCCCTGACTTGATCTGTCGTCATTAATCCAGCCGACTCTCCTGTCCGGCCTCTTGTAGCAAGCGGGCGGCAATCTCCTCGATCGACATGGCAGTGGTATCGAGAAATCTGATGTTGTGGCGTTTGAACAGTCGTTCGGCTCGCTGCACCTCACTCAGGCACTGCTCGAAGGAAGAGTAACGGCCGTTGGCGCGGCGCTCTTTGCGGATGCGCTGCAGCTGTCGGGGGTCGATGGTGAGCCCGTAGAGTTTCTCGACGTAGGGTTGCAGCACCCCTGGGCAGGTTCTGATCATCCAGATCATCGTCGGTTAGCGGGTAGTTGGCGGCGAGGATGCCGTGTTGCAGCCCCATGAAGAGGCAGGTGGGGGTCTTGCCGCTGCGTGACACACCGATCAGGATCAGATCGGCGCTGTCGTAGTTGCGTGTCACTGCGCCATCGTCGTTGGTCAGGGCGTAGTTCACCGCATGGATGCGCTCGTTGTAGGCGTTCTGTTTGCCGATGCTGTGGAGGCGCCCCAGGGGCGGGGGCGGAGGGGATCTGCAGCTCCTCTTCGATGGGCTGGGTAAAGTGCTCGAAGAAGTCGAAGATCAGCCCGGCGCTGTCACGGAAGCAGGCGCGCAAGGTGGGATCGACCAGGGTACTGAAGACCAGCGGTCGAGCGCCGGAGCGCATTGTCTCCTGGTTGATCCGCCCAGCTGGCCCGCTTGGCCTTCTCGATGGTGTCGATGAAGGGCCAGTGCACCGTGTCGTACTCCAGCGCCGGGAACTGGCTGAGCAGTGATCGCCCCATCGCCTCGACGGTGATGCCGGTGTGATCGGAGAGAAAAAAGACACTGCGCTTTGTCATTGGGGCTCACCAAATCGGATCAAGGGACAGGCCACAAGATCGCATTCCAGACCTCACC
>AASF01001798.1 GCA_000168735.1 Candidatus Endoriftia persephone str. Hot96_1+Hot96_2
TTAAACGAATCGCCCTGATCCTGAATAGATAGAAGAGGATGGCATGATCAAAGTTTTAGTGGTGGATGAGCTCTGCTTTGGTGCGGCAACTCCTAACATCGATTCTCGACGCCGATCCTGGCTATTCAAATTGTTGGCACCGCAGTTGACCCATACCAGGCGAGAGAGAAAATAAAAAAATTGTCACCTGATGTTTTGACGCTGGACATTGAGATGCCGCGTATGGATGGAGTGACATTTTTGGGGAATCTGATGCGACTACGCCCAATGCCCAGTAGTAATGGTTTCCACGCTTACAGAAACAGGGTGCCTGATGTGACGCTGCAGGCGCTTGAGATGGGGGCGGTTGATTTTGTCTCTAAACCCAAGCTGGGATGTTGCACAGCAGCTGCCTGATTATGCGGAAGAAATAATTTTGAAGGTAAAAACTGCAGCGCGGGCAAAAAGTGCAGGTGCTGGAAAGGCGGGTTGCAAAAGCACCGCTGACTGCTTCGGATAAGCTTGGTTTCAGGCAGATGCGGTTTCTTGCCAGGAGTGGAGGGAAAAGCCACTTCAGGACAACAGACAGGATTATCGGGATCGGTTCCTCGACGGGAGGAACAGAGGCAATCAAGGATGTTTTAAGGGATCTTCCGCCAGACCTTCCTGGCATAGTCATTTCACCAGCATATTCCAGAAGCGTTTAGTGCCGCATTCGCCAGTCGCGTCAATGGCATTAACCAACTTACTGTTTGCGAGGCTCAGAATGGACAGCAGATTCTGCCCGGACATGTCTATATTTCTCCTG
>AASF01001797.1 GCA_000168735.1 Candidatus Endoriftia persephone str. Hot96_1+Hot96_2
CGAACAGCTCGGTGGGGAAAGGCCGGCGCCGACTCGGGTGGTGTACGCCTTGACGATGCCCAGCACATAATCGAGGTAGCGTGGCCCGACACCGCTACCGGAAGCAGCGCCGCCGGCGGTGGTGTTGGAGGAGGTCACATAGGGGTAGGTACCGTGATCGATGTCGAGCAGCGCACCCTGCGCGCCCTCGAACATCACGCTCTTGCCCGCGCGGCGCAGCTGATGCAGGGTACCGGTGACATCTTCAACCAGCGGCTTGAGCTGCTCGGACTGGGCCAGCAGCTGATCCAGCACCTGCTGATAGTCCACGGTGTCGAAGTTGAAGAGATTCTTCAGCGCAAAGTTATGGTAGTCCATCACCTCTTTCAGGCGGCTGGTGATGTGCGCCTCGTCGAAGATCTCACCCAGGCGGATACCGCGGCGTGAGACCTTGTCCTCATAGGCCGGGCCGATACCACGCCCGGTGGTCCCGATCGCCTTCTTGCCGCGGGCCTTTTCACGGGCACCGTCGAGGCCGATATGATAGGCCAGGATCAGCGGTCAGGACTCGGAGATACCCATGCGCTCACGGGCTGGCACGCCAGCTTTCTCCAGCATCTCCAGCTCTTCCAGCAGCGCCACAGGTGAGAGCAACCACACCGTTGCCGATCAGGCAACGCACACCCTCGCGCAGCACACCGGAAGGAATCAGGTGCAGCACAGTCTGCTCGCCATCGATCACCAGGGTGTGGCCCGCATTGTGACCGCCCTGAAAACGAACTACGGCGGATGCCTTGTCGGTCAGTAGGTCGACAACCTTGCCTTTGCCTTCATCACCCCACTGGGTACCCGATAACTACGACGTTCTTTCCCATGCTCTCAGTTCTCATTGGATCGATTGAGGGGCTTTTATACCCGTTTTTGTTAAAATTTGGAAAGCTGGCGCTAACCCTGCGCGGGACCAGCCTAGAGTCTAACCAGCCGCCACTGACCGTCACTGAGCCGCAACTCTTGGATGCAACCCATCTCTTGCGCACCACCCTGTTGTCCCGGCAGACCGCTGATCACCCGCTGCCCTGCGACACGCAACCGCTCTACCTCGGCCGCCAGCGCCGGATCATCAGACCAGGGGGCGAAGATCGCCTCTGGCTGTGGCACATCTGCAGAGTTGCCCAGGCGGATCAGGGTCTTCAGGTCGGTGGAGAAGCCGGTGGCCGGGCGCGCTCGACCAAACACCTTGCCGATCTGGTCGTAGCGACCGCCGCGAGCTATCTCCCTGCCACTACCAGGCACGAAGGCGGCGAATACCACCCCAGTGTGGAAGTGGTAGCCGCGCAGTTCCGCTAAGTCGAAATGGATCGGCAGTTGCGGCAGCCAGATGGCGATCTGATCGGCCATGCGCTGTAGATAGTCGAGCGCCTGCTGCACCGACTGGTCGGCAGCTTTGAGCAGGTGCCGGGCGCGACTCAGGAGGGTAACATCGCCATTCAGTTCGCCGAGGCGCCGGCGAGCATCGGCAGCGACTTCTGCATCCACCTGGAAATCAGCCAGCAATTCCGCCACCTCGGCCAGCGCCTTGCGCTGCAGAGCGTCAAACAGTGCCCGCTCCTGGCTCTCGCTCAGGCCCAGCCTGTTGCGCCAATCCACGGTAGATCCCCACATGCCCCAGGTCGAGATAGACCTCTTCGAGGCCGGTCAGCTCAAGGGTCTGCATCATCAGACGCAGAATCTCGACGTCGCTCTCCACCCCGGCGTGGCCATAGAGTTCGGCGCCGATCTGCAGCGGACTGCGGCTGCCGGCAAAACCGTCGGAGCGGGTATGCAGCACGCTGCCGAGATAGCAGAGGCGGGTCGGTTCATCGCGACCGATGTTGTGGGCATCCATGCGCGCCGCCTGGGGGGTGATGTCGGCACGGATACCCAGAGTGCGACCGCTCAGCTGATCGGTCAGCTTAAAGGTCTGCAGATCGAGGTCACTGCCGGTTCCGGTGAGCAGGGCATCGAGAAACTCCACAAACGGCGGGATCACGTAGTCGTAACCCCAGCTGGCAAACAGGTCCAGCAGTTGCCTGCGCCGCCGTTCAACCAGCGCCGCTTCCGGCGGAAGCACCTCTTCGATGCCGTCAGGCAGTATCCAGCTTTCGTTTTGCATTGGATCGCTCATATCACGAAGAAAGAGAGGGCCAGACCACTGAATATACTGATCAGGCCGCTGATGCGCAGCGAGCGGTCATCCATCTGCGCAATACTTAACAACATCCGGCGCATGCTTGCTGGGAGCGAGGGAGTGGCCAGAGCCCTTCAAGCACCAGCAGCAACGCGAGTGCCGGCCACAAATAATCCACAGTCGCACCTTTTATCGAGGAACCTTTGAACAGATCGCGCGCGGCTGCCTTGTTCCCAAACCAACCACTGCTGCGTTGTACCCAAAGGGCATTTCCTAGGGGCAAAATCCTGGCAATAGCGCGGCCATTACCTGCGATTTCCACCTTGCAGCGGATGATCCGGCTCCACAATTCAGCTCATGCCGATTGATTCAGTGGCCCCATAAAAAAACCGGGTACTCCCGGCCTGTGTTAGGCCCGCCAGATGGCGGGCCGCTGCATATTTTCCCAAAGCGTCCGACGCTTGTCTATTTCCCCTTTTGACTCTTCAGATAGCGGAAGAAGTCGGAGTCAGGTTGCAACACCATCACATCAGCACGGCTATTAAAGCTGTTGCGATAGGCGTTGAGGCTGCGATAGAAGGCATAGAACTCAGCGTCTGCCTGATAGGCATTGGCGTAGATCCGCGCCGCCTTGGCATCGCCCTCGCCTCGCAGCTTCTCCGACTCTCTATAGGCGTCGGCCTGAATGACTACTTGCTGGCGATCGGCGTCGGCGCGGATCCGCTCCGCCGCCTCAGCGCCTTTGGCACGCAGGTCCCGCGCCACCCGCTCACGCTCGGCACTCATACGGCCGTAAACCGATTCGGAAACCTCCGGCGGTAGATCAATCTGCTTGACCCGCACATTCGATTACTCTCGGACACCCCCAATTCTCGATGCCTTGGCGTCGGCATCTTTGGTCAGCAGGGACATGATCTCGGTGCGATCACCGGAGATGACCTCTTGGATGGTTGCGTTTACCAAACTCATTGCGCCAGACTGGTATTGATCCGCGCCGCCAGTAACCGCGAGGGTCTTGGCATCACTACCGCCGGTGGGAGCGATTAGAATTGTGCCACGTTGGCGATACGCCACTTGGCGTAAGAGTCGACGATCACGTCCTTTTTCTCAAGGGTGAGGAAGCGCTCGGGGCGCGCATCCAGGGTCTGGATGCGTCCATCGTACTTCTTCACGTCGTTGAGAATCGGCACCCGCCAGTGCAGGCCGGGCTCGTAATCACTGTCGATGATCTCACCCAGGCGCAGCTTGAGCGCCATCTCCCACTGGTTGACAGTGAACGTAAAGGCGTAGATCAGGACCGCCAAGCCGGCGGCGGCGGGCAGCAGTATCTTGATGTTCTTCACTAGCGGACCCTCCTGCCACGGCTGTTTTCGCGGACATCCCGCCTAGCCGGCGGCGCCTGTGTGGCGGCAGGTTTGTAAGGCTTGTACTGAGGTGCAGCAGCCCCGTCGCCAGCACTCTGGGATGATCTTGTCGAGCGGCAGATACATCAGGCTGTTACTCCCTTCACTGTCGAGCATCACCTTGCTGGTCTGTGACAACATCTGCTCCACCGCATCGATATAGAGACAGTTCACGGGTGACCTGCGGGGCCTTTTTATACTCCCCAAGCACGGCCAGGAAACGGCTGCTTTCACCGATCGCCTCGGCAATCACCCGCTCGCGATAAGCCTGGGCATCCGACAGCTGACGGGCTGCCGCACCACGCGCCCTCGGCACCACCTCGTTGGCATAGGCTTCGGCCTGGTTCTCTTGACGCTCCTTGTCCTCACGCGCCTTGATGGCGTCATCGAAGGCCGCTTTGACCTGCTCCGGCAGGCTNTTCGCAGCCTCAAATGTTGACACTGGTGATCTCGAGGCCGGTCTTATAATTGTTGACCATATCTTGCGCGGCACTCTTGATACGGTCGGAAATCGCATCTACAGGCACCTCAGGTGATGAATGAAGTCGAGGGTTACTTGTTACCAGATAATCTCACAGCACCGCGGTCTCAACCGCATCTCGCCAGGGTCTTCTCCGGATTCTGATCCTGGAACAGATAGTCCCCAGCATCCTGGATGCGAGACTGCACCGTCAGCTGCACCTTGACGATATTCTCATCCCCGGGTAAGCATCTGTGCCTTGTGGGGAAACGAGGAGATCTGAT
>AASF01001796.1 GCA_000168735.1 Candidatus Endoriftia persephone str. Hot96_1+Hot96_2
CTTGGATCATCTGCACCAGGGAAGAGCATATCAATCGCCTCCCGCAGACCCAGCCCAATGATATTGCGGATCGCCTCATCGCCAGGAGAGGTCAGCCCAAGGGTCATCCACCGCAGCCCGCACACAGTTCACAATACGGGCCTCTGAGTCCATCAAAGTCCCATCCCAATCAAATATTAACAGCTTAAACTTCATCTTATTTATCAAGTTCATTTAAAACAGCTTCAAGCACATCTGGTAGCGGTGCCTTGAACTCCTGGTCACGCTTTTCGCCCGGGCCAGCGGGAATTTTATCGAATGGGCATGCAGAAACAGCCGCTTCAGTCCCAGTTGGCGCAACTGACGGTTAGCGATCTCATCCCCGTAACGCGTGTCGCCCAGGATCGGTGACCCCAACCAGGGCACTGTGAACGCGAATCTGGTGGGTACGCCCGGTCACCAATTCTGCCTCAACCAGGGTGGCCTGCTTAAACCGCCGAACCCGTGTAAAACGGGTCAGCGAGGGGCTTGCCAGCCGCATCGACCCTTACTACACGCTCACCGCCCTTGAGGGTGTTCTTCAGCCAAGGGGGCATCAACCTCTTGTCTACCCTTGCGCCAACTTCCGGCCAACAGAGCCAGATAGCGTTTGTCGACAAGATTTTTCTGCATCAGTTCATGCAGGGATCGTAAGGCACTGCGACGTTTGCTCAGCAGCAGACAGCCCCGAGGTATCTCGGTCGAGGCGATGCACCAGCTCAAGCGAGCGCTCCTCGGGGCGCAGCGCCCGCAACGCCTCAATTACCCCAAAGCTGAGACCGCTCCCGCCATGCACAGCCATGCCGGCCGGTTTAGTTGATCAAGGG
>AASF01001795.1 GCA_000168735.1 Candidatus Endoriftia persephone str. Hot96_1+Hot96_2
GATCAAATGGCGGAGCAGTTTCCATGCACGGCATCAGTGTCCGCTTCGTGCCACCGCATGGAGTGCCCCGGTGGAGCTGGTCAATCTGCGAGTTGGGTTGCAGGGTGCCAAGCCCGCAGGTGGCGCTAGAAGTGCTGTGCCTGCGTGCTGCTGCGCTGGCTGAGTGGGAGTCGATACGGGTTGCCGGAGTCGAGGCTGAGGTGCCCTGTTACGAGCGTGCTGAGCTACTGGCGGGGCGTGAGATCGTTGGTCCGGCGCTGGTGACCGAGCAGGTCTCAACCAGCTGGATCGCCCCCGGGTTGGCGCTGTCGAGTCGATGGGGTGGGGAACCTGCTGTTGTCGCAGACGTAGTCGGGTGTTTAGGCTTCGCCCAGCGCCTGGGCCTCGGCGAAGGCGGTCTTGGAGGCGTTGAGAAAGATCTCGGTCAATTCACCCAGATCGAGCTCAAAACGGTCGTCAGGTTGGATATTGCCAGATTCGTAATTGAGGGTGCAGACCAGGGCGCGGCCGGCGGGGCCAGCGTGATCGAGCAGGGCGGTGTTCAGTTCGTCGGAGAGGCCCAGTTCGCCAATGATCTCCGCCAGCGGACGCTCCATCAGCAGGTCGAGGATGGAGAGTAGGCCGACGCTGAATCCCATCTCGGCGGAGCAGTTGGAGCCGCTTTTGCTGAGCAGGCGCTGGCACATGTGGGCGCGTACCAGGGCGGTGGTGAAGTAGTCTTGGGGTTTGTTTGCACACACCGCAGACAAGCACACAGCAGACTGGCCCAGGCGCGGATCCGTGTTAGCCCCATGAAGACCACAGCCTGGTGGATCGACTCGACGCGGCGCGGCATGCCGACGGCGGCGGAGTTGATGAAGCGCAGGATCTTGTAGCCTGAGGCTGGCGTCCTGGGCGATCAGATGCTCCAGGTCTCTGATCTCCACCTGCGGATCGTTGAGCCGGGAGACCAGCTGCATGATCACCATCTGGTTCTCCTCTAGCCGCTTATCCTCCACCACCTTGGGGCGGGAGAAGTGGTAGCCCTGAAAGAGATCGAAGCCCAACTCGAGGCACTGCTGGAACTCCTCTTCGGTCTCGATCTTCTCCGCCAGCAGCAAGAGCTTATGTTGGCGCAGCTTTGGCAGGCCGGCCTGCAGCTGCTCGGGGGTGAGGGCGGGGATCTCTACCTTGATAATGTGGGCGTGGGGCAGCAGTGGGTCCCACTTCTCCTCGAAGGCGTAGTCGTCGAGGGCGATGGTGTAGCCCTGTTCGGCCAGCTCACGCACCCGCGTCACCAGGGGCTCGTCCACCGGGATATCTTCGAGTATCTCCATAACCACCCGTTCTTTGTCGGATGCCAGTTGCGGGTGTTCGAGCAGCAGGTTGCGGGTCAGGTTAATGAAGGCGCGGTGGGGGCCGACGATGCGTTCCAGGCCGATCTCGACAAAGCAGTTGAGGAGTACTTCTGAGGAGGCAAAGTCGCCGTTTGTCAACTGGTTGACGTTGCTGCCATCCTGATTGCCCTGGCGGAATAGCAGCTCATAGGCATAGACTTCCAGGGAACGGTCATAGATCGCCT
>AASF01001794.1 GCA_000168735.1 Candidatus Endoriftia persephone str. Hot96_1+Hot96_2
GCAACAATCTGTTGGTCAATCCGGGGGCGGAGCAGGGGATGGTCGGTTGGACCCTGGCCCAGGGTACGGTACAGGTCTGGCGTAACGGTGAGCGGATCGGCGGTTGCCGTGGTCCCGGCACCGATGCCGGCGAGAGCTACTTTGTCGTTGGTGGTATCTGCTCTGGGCAGAGCGCCATCGGCGAGGCCTATCAGGAGGTCGATCTCAGCGCCCAGGCTGGGACCATCGACCAGGGTGGGGGCCGGGTGCTGTTTGGCGCACGTCTGCGTCCCTGGTCGCGCAACAACGATCGCCCTGAGGTCTTCGTCAGCTTTTATGCTGGCCGACGGCAGTCAGCTGGCCGAGAGCCCCCATCTGATCGGTGAGCAGAGCCGTTGGCAGCAACAGAGCCGGTTTGTTGCGGTGCCAGTGGGGACCCGCCGGGTGCGTTTCCATCTGCTGGGGGTGCGCACCAATCAGAGTCAGGCCAACAACGATGCCTATATCGATGACTGCCTACCTGCAGTGGGTCGGCGACCAGGGGCTGGCTCTATGGGGGTGGGTGAGCAACATATCCAGCCAGGCGATCCAAACACCTGCACAGCCATCTGCTGGGCGAGCCGTTGCCACTGGATGATCCTGAGATCGATTCGTACCTTCCAGCTCTTCCAGGCGATCTGGGGCGACCGGGAGAACGTCTCCGACTCGACTGAGTTGTTCCCTTAACAACCGCTGGCAGGATCCTTACTACACCAAACGGGCCTGGGCGATGGTTGTGCTCTACCTATTGGGTGATGCACGTTTTCTCTATGAGTGACCGGGCGGCCTGGAGCAGAGAAGGATGAAGAGAAGAGAGTTTCTGAGACTGGCGGGAGTGGCAGGCATGGCAGCGGTGCTGCCGGGTTGGACGCGGCCAGGGATGGCGGCGGCCTACAACGGGCCGATATTGATCACCCTGCATGCCTGGTGGCTGGTTGGGACCAGAGTTCCTTCTGTGATCCTGCGGGAGGACAGTGCTGGTGAATCGTTGGGCTGGCAGCGCGCCGGCCGGGCGCGCCGGTAATCTGCGTTATGCCCCGTTCGCCGAGAATGCCGAGTTTTTTCAGCGCCACCACCAGCGGATGTTGGTGATCAATGGTATCGATCTGCAGAGCAACGGCCACGGGGCGGCGGAGCGCAATCGCAGCACTGGCCAGCTGATGACCGGCTATCCAAGCCTCAATGAGCTGCTGGCGGGGGTCCACGGCCAGGGGATGCCGATGCCGTTTGTGCGCGCCAGCGGGTTTTTCCGAGACCCGCCGGGGGTGATGCCCTTCACTGGGCTGCCGGATGAGTCGTTAGTTGCGCACCATGGGCCGATCCGAACTGGCGGGATGCCAACCCGGACCTTCCACAAGCCCTCCGATATCGCCATCGTGCGGCGCTTTCAGCTGGAGCGGTTGCAGGCGCAACGGCAGCGTCCAAGACAACCTGCCGCGTTGGCAGGGGCAAGCTGGATGAACTCTATAGCGCCCGTAAGTGGTAGCGGTGGTCTGGCCCGTCTCGCCGACGTGATGCCGGGGAGCCTCTGAAACACCGACCTGAAGGGTGACCCGGAGCAGCCTGGTGCGCGACATGCACCCTGTTTCTGGTGATGGCGGCGGCCGGCATGAGCGTCACCGGGGTCTTCAGCAGTGGCGGGTTTCGACACCCACGGGAAACCATGACAACAACCAGGCGGCGGCCCTGCTGCGGTTGACCCGTGGCCTCGACTACCTCTGGAGCAAGGCGGAACAGATCGGCCTGGCCAACCGTCTGTTGGTGCATGTCACCTCGGATGTGGGGCGCACCCCCAGCTACAACAGCAACAACGGCAAGGACCACTGGTCGGCGGGCAGCGAGCTGCTGATGAGCCAAGGGGTCGGCTGGACCGACCGGATCGTCGGCGCGGGCGGCCCACGCCATGAGAAACTGGCCATCGATCCACGCACCCTGCAGATCGACAGCGCCGGCATGCTGCTCCAGCCGCGCCACATCCAGAGTGAGCTGCGCAAACTGTTGGGTATCGACCAGCACCCCCTGGCCCGGCGCTTTCCGCTGCGGGCCGAGCCGGTCGGCCTGTTCGACCCGAATCGCTCCACCGGGATTCAGGTGTAAAGAGGATGGTCTTGGGGGGGGGGGAACGGCGTCCGTGCCGAGCACCGGCCTGGCCAGTACTGATATAGGTTTAGTAACGATGAACAAGATCGATCGCAGAGGTTTTCTCAAGACACTGGCCACCGGCGTGGCCCTGCTGGGCGCGCCGGCCCTGGCGCTGGGGGCGACCCGCCAGGTGGTGGTGGTCGGTGGCGGCACCGGCGGGGTCAGTGTCGCCCGCGCCCTGCGCCGTGCCGACGCCACGATTGCGGTGCCCCTGATCGAGCCCGATAGCGACTACTACACCTGCTATATGAGCAACGAGGTGCTGGGCGGCGGGCGCAGCCTGGCGTCGATCCGGTTTGGCTATGCCGGGTTGCAGGCGGATGGCATCCACGGTGGTGCGGGACCGGGTCAGCACCATCGATGCAGGTGCCCGGCAGGTGATTACCGCCACTGGCGCACGCCTCCCCTATGACCGCTGCATCGTCTCACCGGGCATCGACTTCCGCTACGAGACGGTGGCAGGCTACGACGCCTCGGTGATTACCACCATTCCCCACGCCTGGAAGGCGGGGGAGCAGACCCGCCTGCTGCGCGCCCAGCTGGAGGCGATGCCCGACGGCGGCACCTTTATCCTGGCCGCGCCGCCCAATCCCTACCGCTGTCCGCCCGCCCCCTACGAGCGGGCCAGTCAGGTGGCCCACTACTTTAAACAGTACAAACCGCGCAGCAAGGTGTTGATCCTCGATCCGAAGGGCGGTTTTGCCAAGCAGAGCCTGTTCATCCAGGGCTGGCGGGATCTCTACGGCTACGACAGCGGCAATGCGATGATCGAGTGGATCGGCGGTCCCGAGCAGGGGGTGGTGCAGGTCGATCCGGTCAGCCGCCGGGTCACCACTGGGTTTGGCGACAGCTACAACGCCGATGTGCTGAATCTGGTGCCAGCCCAGCAGGCCGGCGCGATCGCCTTTCAGGCTGGCCTGACCGATGCCAGCGGTTGGTGTCCGGTGGATCCGCAGACCTTCGAGTCCCGGCTGGCGCCCCGGCATCCATGTGATCGGCGACGCCTGTAGCGCCAGCCCACTGCCCAAGTCGGGCTTTGCCGCCAACTCCGAGGCCAAGCAGTGCGCCCTGGCGGTGGCGGCGCTGCTCAACGATCGGCCGTTGGCCAACCCCTCCTACGCCAATGCCTGCTACAGTATCGTTGGCGCCGACTACGCTATCTCTGTGCTCGGGGTCTACCGTCTTGCCGCCGGTGGTCAGCAGATCGAACAGGTGCCCCGGCAGCCGGTGGTCTATCGCGTGCCGACGCCCAGCGCCCGAGGAGCGCCGCCCGGGATGTAGAGTACGCCCACAGCTGGTACAACAACTTTACCCGGGATCTGTTTGGCGGTTGAGAAGAGAGCGGCTTGCGGTGTCGGTCCGTCGGCAAGCTACTGGGTCGGCCGCCCAAAGTCACGGAGTTAAATTGGGAGGCGCTGAAACGGCTGAAGGCGCAGTGGCGAGAAGAGTATCTTCAGAGGGGAGAAGAGTATCTTAGGGGAGAATAGGGGACAAGAGCATCGATTATGACTATGACGCGCTGTATCGGTTGACCGAGGCGCTGGGTCAGGATGATCATCAGTATGACTA
>AASF01001793.1 GCA_000168735.1 Candidatus Endoriftia persephone str. Hot96_1+Hot96_2
CTTCGCCTTTTCCGCACACTGGGTGATACGAATCTCAATAGGACACTGGCGCACACAGAGATCGCATAACTCCAGGTCGTAAGGGTGATCCGCCACCGGAATGGGATTCCAGCGGTCCACCTTGTCATAGCGTAACAGTCCTTCATAGTCCGGCCCCCTGGCCTGACCTTTGAAGCCTTTACCCTGTACTGCAAGGCAGGCACCGGGACGGGCGAGACGAGCAAAACCCATACGGGCATCGGCTGGGTAGTCGAGATGATGGGTCAGGGCACCGGTTGGACAGGCCAGTACGCACTGCAAACCATCGCAGGAGAAATCGCAGGCCTGCGCTCGGGCATCGATATAGGGAACACCGACACCAAAGCCATCATTGAGGTCCGCCAGTTTGATTGCATTGACCGGACAGACCTGCACACACTGGCCACACTTGATGCAGGAGGCAAAAAACTCCTGCTCATCATCAGGGGTCTTGATCGCACCGGGGGGGCGCAGCCGGATCGATGCCCCCTGCACCACGGGGATAATCCCAAGCAAGGATGCACCAACCACTCCCACAGTCAACGCAGTGGAACGCAGGAACTCCCGCCGGCTCTGCTCTTTCCGCCGTGGTGAAAGCGTTTTTTTGGCGTTGGGTTTTTTCGTCGTTTTGTCACTCATCAGAGACCCTGCCTCCAGAAATTTGAGCTGTTACTACCTTCCCAGCGATTCTCTTAGCGCCTTTAGCGGATCAAAAGCTTCCTGACTTTCCCCCTTGGACGCCCTCAGTTGTTTCGCTGGTCACAGCCAGACCCACGTCTCCGGCCCCAGCTCGGTAACAACTGTCTGAGCGAGTTGAGCAGTCATCATCGGCTTCTTGTCCCCGAACCAGCATATTTGGGCGGGTAAACGGAGCAAGGCGCTCCCAGAAAATCCATCACTTCCAATACCCGCGTGCACCTTTGAAAAAACGGGCAGGCGGCACATCCATCCAGATTCTGTCGGCATAACTGTATAGCTCGTAGGGCTCTATCACCCACGCCGTCGCGATCCTGGTCGAAGCCTTCATAATCATCCCAGTAGTTTCCGAGCCAGCTCGTTCCTATTTGCCGTTTTGCCCGCACCGGAAACTGCGAACCTGAGTAATCATTACCCTTAAAGCTATTGCCTTCCAGGATATTCCCCGGTCCAATCATTCAAGAACAGCATACCAATCCCACTATAGGCGATCAGATTATTCTTCAGACCGATTGGTCGTATCAGGATCATAGGGGGAGATATCCAGATAGATGCCGGTGGCGCAATAGAGAATCTGATTGCCAACGATATCCACGTCGGACGTCTCTTTAAAAACCAATACCCATCCCAGTTGGGCCTTGAGCGTGGGCAATATAGTTATTCTTCACCTGTACGCCGTCGCTGTACATCAGGAAGATACCCACAGAATTATTTTCGTAGTGGTTCTCAAGCACCTCATTGTATTTTGAATACATGAAGTGCAGAGAGTAACGGCCACCACGGGAATCGTTACGGGCAATCAGATTGTCCGCCGAGTACCAGACGACCATATCCCGGGAATTGCGAATAATATTGTCTGTAATCTTATTGTTGAAACTGTACCAGAGACGCACAGAATCACCCCGCATGCCAAGATCGAAAGGCTTGGAGGAGATGCGGTTGCGCTGCACGAGGTTGTTCTCGGACTGCTGGAGGTCAATGCCGAACAGGGTGTTGTCGATGACATTATCCTTGATGACATTGAAGTTACCACGAACCTGGATGCCCGAATCGATATCGTTGTGGGACTCACCGGAGTTGGTCAGATGCAGATTTTTGAGGGTTGCGCCATCGGTATCCAGGTAGATAACGGAGCCCTTACCGCCAGCATCGATGGTGACCTTCCCCTGACCGTCGATGGTGATGGCACTCTCGATGGTCACCGGCCCGGCATAGGTGCCGGGCGGTGGAATCAGCGTACCGTTAGGATCGGCCGCATCGATCAGCGCCTGGAAGGAAGGATAGGCTGCCTGGCTGCTGCCCAAAGGCAGCAACAAAAAGGCCAGACAGATCAGCGCATGTGACCAAAGCGATGGCTTCAATCACTCGACTCCTTAAACTGTTTCTTACGGATCAATGCCGCCACAATCAGCACTACCGAGGTCAACAGCATCAAAAAGAAGCCTGTGTAGGGATAGGAGTGGGTCGCAAACTGAGCCACTTTACCATCACCAAATACTGTCGGCATGAAGGGTTTGACCGAAAAGGCGCCCATATCATTCAGGGTGTGGCCATACCACCAGAGCCAGGCCGAGTAGTCGATAATGAAGAAAACAGGCAACGCCATAGGCACCAGCACCAGCAACCAATAGAAGAAGCCATTATTCTTCCGCGCGCCGACCAC
>AASF01001792.1 GCA_000168735.1 Candidatus Endoriftia persephone str. Hot96_1+Hot96_2
TCAGGTGTGGTCCATCTTGATACATGCAGAAAGTGACGGTGCCACCATCTGGAAGTATCTCTACCGCATTCTTTAGAAGATTACAGACGATCTGTTCAACCTTTCCAGGTATGTGACGATCTTTATCTGTGTTGTTTTTCCAGATGACATTTATATCCCTGTCTCCAATCTCAGCTATTATCAGATCATGTAGCTTATCGATATGTTCAATAGCTACTGTTTCATCGCTCTCTTCATTCTTTAGACCCCACAAGCAGATTGTGAACGATCTCTTTGATTCGGTGCAGCCCTTGATCGATGACCGGCAAGTAACGATCAATAAGTTCTTTATTATTAGGGTGTCTGCGCAGTGTATCGATACAGTTTAGAAGACCGGCAAGAGGGTTATTGACTTCATGGGCCACACCCGCGGTGATGCGGCCAAGCGCGACCAGTTTTTCACTCATTGCGATCTCCTCTTCAAGCATCTTTTTTTCAGCTAATTCCGCCATAATTTCGTTGAAGGTGACACTGAGACGCCCGATCTCATCTCTCTCTTTTACGGGGATAGGTGCAAAATCCGTCATTTCACCTCGCCCTACCGCTTCCAGTCCTTGTGTAACTGCAGTAAGAGGCTTGACCATGCGCCTGGAAACAATGGTACCCAGAGCACTACCGATAATGACGAAACAGAATATCAAGGCAAGAACAATGACCGCGGTGTTTTTGGTCTTTTCATATAACGGAGCGACAGACAAACGAACTCGAACCACACCCATATATTTTTGATCGGAGAAGAGGGGGACAACACCTTCCTGAAAACCTCTCTTTGAAAAACCACCAATGCTTAACACAATGGGAGCTCTTGCGCTCATGGCCTGTTTGAAAAGGTCCTGCTCAATACTATTTTCAGATGAAAAAGGAAGGCCCATTGGATTTTTAGCGGGATTAAGATGTGCCTGAACCCTGCCCTCTGCGTCAAGTATCATTGCTGTTAAGACTTCATGACTTCCTCTTGTTCCTGGTCTTCTGGATGCCATGTTCTTCAGGCTTATGTAGAGTAACCAGTAGTCCTTGCGCAGCATTGCCTTGGGTGTAGTGATGGCAACCGATTCGGATAGCAGGAGGGCCTTTTCCCCCAATTCATCATGAAAACGTTTCCAATCCTGCACAACCATAACAGCTCCGATCATGAAGCCGACAGCGGCCACAACAGCTGTGATTGTAAGTGATAACTTTATCGCCAATGGCCAAGATCTAGGACTAAGTAGCGGCATTTATGCTCTACAATTAATCAGTTGGTAACAAGGAATGCTTCGGATCAGATCTTTGGATTGTCTTTACCATAGCGCGGATTTCATTGAACAACGAATCCGAATAATGACCAAAGCCATCCAGTTTGAGTCGGGCGAGGAGCATCTTGCCAGTGACATCCTCGCCCATATTCTCAAGAGTATCCTTCATCAAGTTGACTGTATTGGGGTTTACTCCTAAACGAAAAACAATAGGTGGGAAGCCCAAAACTCGGAGATATTTTTATTATTCGAGTCTTCTTAGTAATATCGGGCCTAAAGATGGCAAGGTATTCCCATATGTATGAATCTACCGCCCCGCCATCTGCAACCTTGGCTCGGAAACGGCCTGCACCGTTTCGGCGTGATTGAAGGTGAAAAATGTCTGTCGGAAAAAGGTCTCAGGCCTCTCACCTTTCGCTGTCATCAAGGAAAGGGGATAGAGGAAGCCTGAATTCGAGTCAGGGTCAGAGAAAGCAAAAATCTTCCCTTTCAGATCACTAAAGCGTTTATGGGGGCTGTTATGGTGGACGATGATATATGAGTGATAACGTGGTGCCCCTCGATAGATAGGCACTGTTAGGAGCTGAAGAGATTCCGGTTTTCTTGTTTGTACGTAAGAGTAGCCGCAGATCCATGCGAATTCGATACCGCCAGAGTCCAATAGATCCATCACCTCTCGATAGGACTTTCTGAGCACAAATTCTACCTTACGGCCCATTTTATACCCCAGGTATTGACTCCACTGGTCTAGAAATCTGAGGTTTTCGGTGAGTATCACAGCCGTCAGGCCAAAACGGATAGGTGGTTCCGTGTTGGCAGCATAAACCGGGCTAATCAAGAAAACCAATAATAAATAGAACAATCGCACTGGGATTCCTTATTAAGAATAACCTCTTAAGGATACTGCTAAGTTATGTCACGGCATCCACATTGCGACATATATCCTGTGCTCCCCATGGAGTACATAAGCCATCACTGGCTACACTTTCCTGCCTGCTTTAAACAGCCCTATTCTATGAGGATAGCAGAACCCAATTATCACTCTGGATGCTGTTGTTTGTTATTGAAGTCAAGTTAATCGCACACGATCAGTAAGGTTATTTTTAGCTTCTTTTGCTGGAAAAGTGAAGTGGTCTTTCAATTTACCTCTTTTCTATTCTGTAGCTTGTTACCTATTAGTAACTTGATACTTCACGCCACCCCCCTAACTGTTTGAAATTAAATAAATAATCAGAATGGTAACGTTTTTTTCAAAAACGTTACCATCAGGTAACAAATTTCAGCTCATTATCTCCATTGTTTTTTTTATTATTGCTTTTTCAAGTAGATACAAATCTGGCTCGACTCTTGCAACTCGCACTTAAAGTAATTTTGCACATTCCAATAATAATGCTAAAGCCGTAATTCGGAGTGGGAGAAAACAGTGGCAAAGAATGGTGGGGCTGGAATTGTATTTAGAATTACCTGGCGACTGACAGCATTTATTTTCGTTGGAATCGTACTGTTTTTATTAACAGCCTATGGAGGTGTTGAGTATTACACCTCGCAGTCCTCTTTTTGTGGTGGTAGCTGCCACACCATGACAGAGCAGTATGAAGCCTGGAAGACCAATACCCACCACAAAAGCAACAATCCGGACGGAATGCAGGCAGACTGCATAGATTGCCACTTTCTACCAGGTGAGAAGCATTCACTTAAGGCCAAATTCGAGGGGCTACGTCACCTGGCTGCCTATCTATATAACCCAGATGCACCGCTACCCATACGCCCGGTAATTAAGGATGGCGCTTGCCTCCAGTCTGGCTGTCACAATCGCGAAAACCTCGCGCAGAAGGAGATACAGTACACAGAGAAAGTACGTTTCAAGCACGAGGTTCACTTTAGTGATAAAGCTCTCGATGGCCACCAGATCACCTGCGATACCTGCCACTTTAAGACGACCGCAAATAAACATTTTGAGGTGCCCAAAGATATCTGCTTCCTTTGCCACCTAAAACTGGATAAACCCACACTTGATAAAGCGAATATGGGTGATGGGGGTGTAAAGAAGATCAGCTTTGCGAATAAACCATCTATCAATTTCAACGAGGGGAAATCCCGTTGTGATATCTGCCACACGATCCCAACCAGATCGCTGCAAAGTCAATTACAGGTAGGTGATAAGAGTACAACCAAGGGGCCAATCACACATCAGACTATGCAGGAATCGAGTGTAGCCTGTGAGAGCTGCCATTTTGAGGTAGTGAAAGGTCAGGGAGAGATTGAGACCGGTAACGTAGT
>AASF01001791.1 GCA_000168735.1 Candidatus Endoriftia persephone str. Hot96_1+Hot96_2
GATCCGCTAGCCGCTTGCTCTTTTCTTGGACACCAGTGCGGGACTTTTTCTAAAGTCTGTTTCGCACACGCTATTTGCTGTATCGATTAGATTTTGCAGTTCCGCAACTAGAGTAGCGCGTGGCGATCGGTCCCGACTTGTGCCGCCGTAGTTTCTATCGACCATCAAAACTAGCCGTGGCTTCCCATTGCGGGTAAACGCATGGTAATGCTTGCTACGCGCAGCCTTCTGTACACTTGTTTTGGCAGCATCATTGATGTGCGATGGGCCTCTCCTCGCGGTTCTTGAACTCGTGTTACTGCATTCACTTTGAACAGACTCATACCTGTCAGACGGCCAGGAAGGGCCCGAAGGAGGTAAGACTGCTCATCCCAACTCATCGGATAACCTCTTTTACTGCTTCCCTGCCATTCCGCTGCACGTATTAAACCGAAATAACCTTCCTGAAGTTTTGCGCGTAAAGGCTGGCCGCAGTCACTTCAATCGCTGCCCGGTTAGTCCAGGAACTGACCTTGGCGTTGTGCTCTTTTTGCCGGCAACCAAACATAGTCATCATGCTCATTTGCACTGAGTATGGGCATTCGGGCGCGCTGGAAGCCAGGAGAGAAAACCAATGCTCTGTGTTGAATCGGGCATTGGCTGAATAGCGGCTACGCCAGGGCGGGACGATGGAGAATCGTTCAGTGTGCCGCAGATCATTCAACAGCGAACCGGCCATGATGCCGGTCTCTTCATAGAGTTTCACGCCGTGCCGCCTGCAGCGGCGACTCCCCCCAACGCAGGCTGCCCGTCACCGACTGCCAGAAAGCACTCGGTGAGCGGCGACGCAGCAACAGAAATTCGCCACCGATAGTGTAGGCCACCACCAGCACCGACTCCGGCCGCTTGAAGCGATGCTCAGGCAGTAGAATCCTCCGCTCTGCGGTTTACGCACACGAATCGAGAGCTCCCGCAGCTGGTCCATGCCCACTTCAGAGGGCGCCGAGGTCATCATGCAGGCGGCCGTTTGGGTCTTTGGGAAGGCCATGACTTCACGGATCGAGCTGGATC
>AASF01001790.1 GCA_000168735.1 Candidatus Endoriftia persephone str. Hot96_1+Hot96_2
CCCTTAGCTTCTCCTTGCGTGCCTCGGCAGCAGCCAGCATTATCGGCTGCCCCGGGGGTCCAACTCGGCACGACGCGCTTCGAACTCGGACAGGTTGGCGGCAGTAGCCGGTATGGCACGGCCGGAGGGAATCAGGTAGTTACGGCCATAACCGCTCTTTACCTTTACTTTTTCACCCAGGTCACCCAGGTTATCGACTTTCTGCAACAGAATAATATCCATTGTATTCACCTTAAAGGTCTAATCACCTTCGCGTCCGCCTATATCACTCGATTTAAAGCGGGCGCGAAAATTTATCCAGATGTCCGTCAGACCGATGGCGGAGAGCACCACCACCATCTGCGGCATCAATATAATCAGTAACAGATAGAGACCGACCAGCCAGCCCGATCCGGCATTCCTCTTAGCCACAAGGCCTGTGACTCATCGCCAGCCCCTGCAGAAACAGCAACACCAGCAACAGCACACCGAGGTCGCGGAGCAGACCAGCGTCCAGTAGTGTTGGCATCAACACTACCGCTAGCGCAAGCCCCCCTACAACACCAAACATCCGATGCAGCCGAAAGGTATGAAACTCCTTCCGAAAGCCACCCGGATTGTAGAGCGCTGCCTGCCAGCTACGAGCCAGAAAGAGCCCGGCTACCAGCTGCAGAAACAACCCGGCTGCAAACAGCCCCGCCATCCAGCCGGCAATAGTCTGCACCAGTTGCAGCCCCTGCTCAGCCGTGAGCAGACCGCTCTGCTCAAACTGCTCTGCCAGCGGCCTCAGCTCCTCGAGCCAGACGCTGGCCGGATCCCCCATCAGCAGGTACTGACCAAAAATCGCCAACAGCCCCAGCCCAAAAGCTGCCTGGACCGTCAGATCCAGAGAGCGGCTGGTTCGCAGCAGCATCTGCCAGCAGCCAAAGCGGCAACAGCTGGATCAGCAGAATCCCCAGCGCGGGGAGCGGGTTGCCCAAGATCAGGAGCATCATCACACCCACTGCCAGGGTGGAAAGTCCAGAAACCTTGAGCCCTGCCCTTGATCCCTGCCGCAGGGTAATCAATCCCACTGCCGCAGCACTCAGGATACCGAACAGCGGAAGACTCAGTGAGAGCATCGCACTCACGGTGATCACCATCACCGCTGGTGAAATACCCCGCATCACCAGGGATGCCAGCCCCTTCATGGCGCTATCCGGTCGACCTATCTATTACTCTTAGTGGCTATCGCTGTAGGGCAGCAGTGCCAGGTAGCGGGCCCGCTTGATCGCGGTGGCCAGCTGCCGCTGGTACTTGGCCTTGGTGCCGGTGATACGGCTCGGCACGATCTTGCCACTCTCGCTTACATAGGCCTTCAACAGGTTGAGGTCCTTGTAGTCGATATCAGTGATACCTTCAGCCGTGAAACGGCAATACTTTTTACGACGAAAAAAACGCGCCATGATCTAGTCCTCTGTTCCTGCTTGCTCAGCCGCTGCCGCAGGCTCACTCGGAGCCGTCTCAGCCTCAGCTACCGCCGTCTCAGCCTCAGGTGCCGCCTGCTCCTCTACCTTGGCAGGGCGGCGGTCGGAGTCGCTCCGACGCTCACGGCGATCATCGTCCTCATCCTGACCCTTGGCCAGCTGCGAGGTCTCAGTGATAGCCTCGTCGCGGCGAATGATCAGATTGCGGATCACCGCACTCGTTGAAACGGAATGCGTTCTCTAGCTCGCCCAGGGCCTCGCCATCGCACTCGATGTTCATCAGCACGTAGTGAGCCGTTGGTGGATCTTGTTAATCAGGATAAGCCAGCTGGCGCCGTCCCCAATCCTCCAAACGGTGGATGGTGCCGCTTTTCGACTCGATGGTTGAGCGGTAGCGCTCGATCATCGCAGGGACTTGCTCGCTCTGGTCCGGATGGACCATGAACACGACTTCATAATGGCCTCATTGTCTCTCCTTTCGGATTAGGCAGCCTCCCGCACAAGGCGGTGAAGCAAGGAGTGGCGTCCGCAGGACGGACACCGGAAAAACCGCGCATCTTACACTTGCCGGCCCTCTATCGCAAATAGGCCTCCGCATCGGTTACCAAAACGATTCGAGTCTATCCTGGCGCAGCTCACACGCCTCTGAGATACGCCGCTCTCGCTCATCCTGTTGTAGAAAGCTGACACCACCACAGGATCTGGCCGTATCGAGCCCAAGTCGCTGTCGCAGCTCCGCTGGCAGCCACTGCAGGCGATAAGTCTGCAGCGCCAGGCTGGCCGCATCCGCACCCTTCAAATCCACCACAGACGCCACCGCCTCTTGATACCGTTGCCGAAAAAGGCTATCGGTATACCAAAACGCCAACGCCGGTCGAACAAAAT
>AASF01001789.1 GCA_000168735.1 Candidatus Endoriftia persephone str. Hot96_1+Hot96_2
CCCTCGGTGTAAGTCTTGTCGAACTGGAGCGAGATGCCGAAGGCAATCGAGCCAAGAATCGCCAGCTTTGTGCGCCGCGTCTATCCCCTCCACGTCGAAGGTGGGGTCGGCCTCAGCGTAGCCCAGCGCCTGGGCCTCCTTCAGCACATCATCGAAGTCGCGCCCCTTGTCGCGCATCTCGGTGAGGATGAAGTTGCCGGTGCCGTTGATGATGCCGGCGAGCCACTCGATCCGGTTTGCCGCCAGTCCCTCACGCACCGCCTTGATGATCGGGATGCCACCAGCCACCGCCGCCTCGAAGGCCACGGTAACGCCCTTGCCGCTGCGCTGCCCTCGAAGAATTCTTCCAANTTGGNNCCCGTGCATGGCGATCAGCGCCTTGTTGGCGGTAACCACGTGCTTGCCGTTCTCGATCGCCTTCAGCACCAGCTCTTTGGCCGGAGAGTAGCCGCCGATCAGCTCGACGATGATCTGCACCCTCCGGGTTGTCGACCACCCGCGAAGGCGCTCGTCGCAGACCCTCGACCCTGATCCAGCCCCCAGCAAGCTGTCGGCATCATAGGGGCCTTGGCAGCAGCCGTGGGTGATGCGAATGCCACGTCCGACCGCGGCGCGCAATCTTCTGCCGCGTTGCGGGTCAGTACATTCCAGGGTACCGCCCGCCGACGGTGCCCAACCCCAACAGACCTACTTTGACCGGATTCAAGCTTACTCTCCTTCAATTTCAATTCGACCCTGAGCGGACTCAGGATTTGATCAGACCGTCGCGACGAAACATGTCACGGATGCCGCGCACCGCCTGGCGGGTGCGGTGTTCATTCTCTATCAGGCCGAAGCGCACATGGTCGTCGCCGTGACTGCCGAAACCGACCCCCGGCGAGACCGCCACCCTGGCCTCCTGAAGCAGTTTCTTGGAGAACTCCAGCGAGCCCATCTCTTTATAAGGTTCAGGGATCGGCGCCCAGACGAACATGGTCGCCTTGGGTTTTTCCACCTGCCAGCCGATGTGGCAGAGCCCCTCGCAGAGCACATCACGACGACGCTGGTACATGTCGCGGATCTCTTCCACACACTCCTGCGGCCCCTCGAGCGCAGCGATGGCCGCCACCTGGATCGGCGTGAAAGTGCCATAGTCGAGGTAGGACTTGATCCGCGACAGGGCTCCCACCAGGGTTTTGTTGCCGCACATGAAACCGACTCGCCAAACCCGGCATATTGTAGCTCTTCGACAGAGAGTAGGACTCGACCGCGATATCCTCAGCACCAGGGATCTGTAGGATCGAGGGGGCCTTGTAGCCGTCGAAGACGATGTCGGCGTAAGGCCAGATCGTGTATCACCCAGATATTGTGCTGCTTGGCGATCGCCACCACCTTCTCGAAAGAAGTCGAAGCTCGACACCAGTGGGTCGTGGGATTACCGGGGAAGTTGAGCACCAGCATCTTCGGCCGCGGCCAGGAGTCCTCGATCGCCTTCTGCAGCTCCTCGAAGAAGTCCACATCGGAGCGCATCGGCACATGGCGCACATCGGCACCGGCGATGATGAAGCCGTAGGGGTGGATCGGGTAAGCCGGGTTGGGCACCAGCACCGAGTCGCCCGGGCCCACGCAAGGCCAGCGCCAGATGGGCCAGCCCCTCTTTGGAACCGATGGTGGCGATCACCTGGGTCTCGGGGTCGAGATCCA
>AASF01001788.1 GCA_000168735.1 Candidatus Endoriftia persephone str. Hot96_1+Hot96_2
TTAAACGAATTCGCCCTTGATCCTTACGCGTCACCAGCTCCCCTATCCGGGTTTGTTTGTAGACCAGCACCCGCCGCTCCGTGCGCCTCCATGCGCTTCTGCGAGAAAGGACGACCATCGATCCAGGATGCGGTCGCTGCCAACGACTCGTTGTCCCAGCTTGGCGGTTTCACCGTTGACTTCGATCCGGCCTTCACTGATCCAGCCCTCGATCTCACGACGCGAGCCGACACCGGCGTTTGGCCAGCACCTTCTGCAGGCGCTCTCCCATCTGAGGTTTATTCTGACTCATTCCGACTCACTCTGTTGGAGTGGCAACTCACCACTGTGAGAGGCTGCAATCTCATCCTTCTGAGAGAGATCAGCATCCAGGCTGGACACTGATTCGGCCGCATCATCATCCCCGGACGGCTCGTCCCCCGGCTCCGCCATATTCGGCTCCTTAAGCTGCAGTTCCCGGTTGATTGATTCCAAATCACGTATCTCCGCCAAAGTTGGCAGCTCACCCAGGCCCTTCATGTTGAAGTAGTCGAGAAATGCCTTGGTGGTGGCATAGAGGGCCGGCTTGCCCGGCACATCCCGGTGCCCAACCACCCGCACCCACTCGCGTTCGGTAAGGGTCTTGATGATATTAGTGCTGACGCTGACACCGCGGATATCCTCGATCTCGCCACGGGTGATCGGCTGCCGATAGGCGATCAAGGCGAGGGTCTCGAGCAGCGCGCGGGAGTATTTCGGCGGACGTTCTGTCCAGAGTCGCGATACCCAGGGGGCGTATTCCGAACGAATCTGGACACGAAAGCCGCTGCCGACCTCGCTGACCTCGATACCGCGTCCCTGATAGTCTGCCTGCAGCGTCTCAAGGGCAGTGCGCAAACGCTCTTTATCTGGCGTCTCCGCTTCAGCAAAAACTCCCTGCAGCTGGTCGAGGCTCAGCGGCCGGCCGGCCGCCAGCAGCGCGGCCTCTACAATCTGTTTTAATTTATCGTCAGAGGACATGCATCACTCGATTTCAGGAGACGATCGCTTTCACGTGGATTGGCGCAAAGGGTTCGTTCTGCACCAGCTCCAATAACGATCCTTTGATCAGTTCCAGCACCGCAAGAAAGGTTACCACCACTCCCGGCCGCCCCTCTTCGACGTCGAACAGGGTGGAAAAATCGCAGAAACTCTCCCCATTCACCCGCTCCAGTATCTGCGACATCCGCTCCCGCACCGACAGCGCCTCGCGCTCCACCCGATGGCTGGTGAACATGTCTGCCCGCTGCAGCACATCCTTGAAGGCGAGCAGCAGCTCCTGTAGCGAGATATCGGGCTCCCGCACCTCCTGTTTTCGTTCGATCAGCTCTGCCTGGCCCTGGAAGTTGTCACGGCCGATGCGCGACAGCTGGTCGATATCCTCGGCCGCCTGTTTGTAACGTTCATACTCCTGCAGTCGGCGGATCAGCTCGGCCCGCGGGTCGGCCTCATCCTCATCCTCGCTGCTCTGGCGCGGCAGTAGCATGCGGGATTTGATCTCCGCCAACATCGCCGCCATCACCAGATACTCGGCCGCCAGCTCTAAGCGCAGCTCCTCCATCATCTCGATATATTGGATGTACTGCTCGGTAATCTCGGCGATGGGGATGTTGAGAATGTCGAGATTTTGTCGTTTGATCAGGTAGAGCAGCAGGTCAAGCGGCCCCTCGAACGCCTCAAGGATCACTTCCAGGGGCATCCGGCGGGATGTAGAGATCTTTTGGCGGTGTGGTGACCAGGCTCACCCTGCACCACCGCAGAACGGCATCTCTTCCTGTTCGGGGTGATGGTGGGGGTGGTTTTCGGTCAAATCCATGAGCTGGCTTAAATGCCGCTGAGAGACATCGCGTGGCGTACCTCTTCCATGGTGGCTCGGGCCACATCCCGTGCTCGTTCACAGCCCTCATTGATGATGCTGCGCACCAGCTCTGGCTGTGCCTCGAACTCCGCAGCACGCTGTTGAATCGGCCGTAGCTCCTCCAGCACGCCATTGATC
>AASF01001787.1 GCA_000168735.1 Candidatus Endoriftia persephone str. Hot96_1+Hot96_2
ACTATTTCGGGAGATGCGGCCATGGCAAGTCAAAAAGATCGTGTTGGTCAGCAAGTTTCAAGCGGTCAACCCCGGAGATATCATTGTCCGGCAGGGAGACACTGGTGACGAGATGTTTGTCCTGTTGGAGGGGAGCGCAGAGGTGTGGCAGAACCGCCCTGACGGCTCGCGGAAAAATGTTCGACGCTTGGCGGCTAGCGAGATCTTTGGAGAGATTGCATTGGTCTCCCGTGTGGCAAGGACCGCCGATGTCGTAGCACGGGATGACTCCAAAATTCTGGCAATCAATTGGGACAGTATTGACCATATCGCCAAAATCTTTCCCCGCATCTCGACAAAACTGTTTCGTAATCTCTCCGCCATTATCAGCAAAAAGCTGGCTGGGACGCAGGCTAAAAATATTTTGGACGGGGATGGTTTGACTGGGGCAAATAGCCAAAATTGAGAGGGGAAAAAACCATGAGCACAAATCCCCATACATGTCCAAACAACCGCCAGGTGGCCACTGCACATTGTACATCCATTATGCAGAGGCCATCAGCCAGCATCTTGGGATCGGTTCCCAGGGTGAAATATTGTGAGTCGGATGGTGAGGATGGGAACCAACCACCGGCACTGATGATTGGTGAGAACCTTATCGAGCCTTCCGACGGCGTGATCGTATCCCCAGAAGATCTGATCAACAGTCTACGCGATAGCGTTACAGAGAACGAACTGGAAGAGCTATACCAGCTTCTCGATACCGTTCAAGAACAACTGATGGAGGAGTGGAGCAATGAGTGAAGAATACACACTAGACACCTTGGTACGCTCTTGCCACCCACGGAAAACATCATAGAGAGGACACAGAAATGCTGCGTATCTACATCACCCTGTTTCACACTGCTAATGGCCTATTCTGTCTCTGGGCGGTGACCCTGCTGCCCGGCCCCCGCGCCCAGGTTTCCGACCACACCTGGGCATGGATCGGCCCCTACGGTCCTCCCACCCGTGAGAACGGCGGTTTTCGTATGAACCTGGGCTTCGTGGTGGGCGATGATGCCCGTGGCGGTTATCGATTCCGGCTATGGAGGGGCGATGGCCGAGGCGATGCTGGCTCATATCCGTCGCATCACAGACCGGCCAGTGCGATATGTGATCAACACCAATTCCCAACCTCATCGGATCATGGGCAATCCGGTGTTTCGGCGCGCCGAAGCCGAGGTGATCGCTGCGGCCGAGGCGGTGCCACGCATCAAGGCCGAAGCTCAGGTCTTTGCCGCCACCATCGAGGGCGTGCTGGGCCTCACGCCCAACAGTGTCGAGGTACCGAGCACCCCCACTGTCGCCATCGATAAGGAGACCTCGTTGGATTTGGGCGGAGTACGGCTGCGCGTGATCCCGGTGGGGGACGCCCACACCCCCGGTAGTCTGGTGGTAGCGGTGAATCCGGATGCACTGGCCTTTGCTGGCGACGTGCTCTACAGAGGCCGGCTGTTGTCCATCCTCTCCAAGAGCAATGTGCGGGAATGGATTAAGTCTTTCCAACGGTTGCGGCAACTTGGTGATGTTCTGTTCATACCGGGCCACGGTGAGCCTGGTCCACTGTCCGCCTTCGAGCACTCTACGCACGACTATTTGACGGCGCTGAAACGACACATGGACCAGGCAGTGGAAGAAGACATTGATCTGCAGGACGCCATCAGCTCCTTCGATCAATCGGCATGGAAAGGGTTTGCCGACTTCGAAGCATTGGCCGGCCGCAACGCCCACCAAGCCTATCTGCAGAGCGAGGCAGCGGCCTTCGAGTAACCATGAACCATGAGGGGGCGAAGTCAAACCGACAACACGAGTCGCATTTATCACAGGATCTAATGCGGTTTGACTTCGACCCCTGCCATGAGAAATCCGTAGATTCGGCAAAAATGTACCCATGAATCCAGACACGCAACAAGAACCCCTCCTGGCATACAGTGCCCGCCCCAACACTGCGGCGCGTCAGGATACCCCTGCCCGGGGCGTTATCGCTGGTGGGTCATGGCCATCTCCATGGCCGCCTTCAGCCTGGCCTTCGTTGGCTGGCTCAACGAATCCTGGCTCTATCTGTTTGAGAGTCCTATCTGGCTCAACCGCTATACCGAATACGCCATTATCCTTGCCTTTGGCCTCTGGCGTATCCGTGCTGAACAGAACCCCTATACCCGCAAGCGTCTGATCATCCTGGTGACGGTGGTGACCGGCTTCTGGTGGCTGATCCCCTGGCTCATGCGGATGTTCGAGCCCTATGCCGGCTATGTCTGGAGCCAGCCGGTGTTTCCCGCCCTGCACACACCGGGCACCCTCACCTTCTTTCTCACCCTGCTGCTGGTGTTCCTGTTCGGGCGGCGGATCATCTGCGGCTTCGGCTGCCCCTGTGTGGGCGTGCGCGAGACCGTGGGCTTTCCGTTGCGCCGCTTCTCCCTGCGCGGCGATTGGGCCTGGCGGCTGCGCCATACCAAATGGTTCTTCTTCATTTGGTACGTGGGGGTGATGGTGGCCACCCAGTTCCCGCCCAACGCCTGGACCGCAACCCTGGTCGGCATGTTCGCGCTGGTGGTGGGGCTGACCTATTTCGGCACCTTCTTCATTACCCCAATCACCGGCAACCGCTTCTACTGCCGCTACCTCTGCCCCTTCGGCGCCACCTTCGGTCTGCTCAATCATGCCGGCTTCTACGGCATCAAGATGGACCCTGGAACAGTGCATCGACTGTCGGCGCTGCGAGCAGGCCTGCGACATGGGTATCCCGGTGTGGCAACAAGGCAAGACCACAGGCGAGGTCACCGGCATCGAGGATTGTATGGGCTGCGCCCGTTGCATCATCTCCTGTCCCACCGATGCGTTAGAGATTCGCGATGCACGCAACCTATTCCGGCCTAATCTGCGGCAGAATGCCAGGCATCTTCTC
>AASF01001786.1 GCA_000168735.1 Candidatus Endoriftia persephone str. Hot96_1+Hot96_2
CGCCTTGATCACTAGACGGGCCTCACCATCCTGCCCCGCCATCAGCTCATGCACAGAATCTCCCGAGCCTCGCAGTTGCAGATCCAGATCAGACTTGCCGGCAAACTGCGGCGCCTCTCCCGGTCCCGCCAGCAACGCCCCATAGTCGAGCTGGCTAATCTGCAGATCTGTTTCCAAACGGGGCAACAAGGGGCGGCTGTCAAGCCTGAGATGACTGCTCATCCTGCCCCCAGAAAAGAGGCCCTGCAGCGGCTTCAGCTGCAGGATGCCATCCTTCAGCGAGAGCTGAAGCTCGAGATCTTTGGCTACATGGCCACGGCCGCTGATCTGTTTCGCCCGATAGACAAGCTCCAGATCAGCCAACTTGAGGCTCTCCAACGGCAGGGGCTCTTTAGAGAAGAGGAACGCCGGGTGCCGCTGGCTCTGCTGCCTTCTCCCCCGACGAATCCACCTCCAGAATCTCGCTCGACTCCCTCTGAGCCTTCTGAACCGGTGTCTGTATTTGCGGCGGTGGTGGAAAGATCGCATCGATGTCCAGCAGATTGGAGGCCAGCTCCGCCTCCACTGCCGGGCGCTCACCCTCGAGGCTCAACACCAACCAGCCGGAGAGGTCGCTATTGCCCAGAGTCAGCAGCATCTCATCCAGGCTATAGCGATCCTGCTGCGCTTTCAGCTGGCCCGAAATTTTCAGCAGGCAGAGCGGGTATCGGCACGGCCTCTTTGAGCGCCGGCACCCACGCAGCCAGCGCCTTGACGGTTCTATCCGGATGGGGCGCATCCAGGCCAAGCTGCAGCTCGACCTCTTTGTCCGTCAGCGGAATCTTGACCATACCCTCTATCGAGAGCGCCGCATCCAACGCCGCAGCGTTGATCTGTAGCGGGGCTCGGGCCGGAACTTCGGACAANCCAGTTCAAAGGCNCAGGGAACCGGGATCTGGCCGTTCCGCGCTAAAAGGATCCTCCCCATAGCTGCCGACCAGCTGGTACGCCAGCGGCCCTTTGGCAGCATCGAACCCCATCCGCAGATGTTCGAGCCGCAGTGGAAGCAGCGATTTGCGCTGCGGATTTTTGAGCTGCAGCGCTAGCTGCTTCAGCTCGAGATGGCTGTCGCCCTGCAGCTGCTGCAACAGGGCACGGGGCGATCTACCTCTGCCCCGCAGGTCGATAATCAGATCCAGCCTGCCCTGACTGATCTGCTCCACGCCCAAGGCGCGAGCCAAGATTGCCAGGTCGAGCTGCTCCGCCGTCAGCTGTATTCCCCAGGGCCGGTGTGGATTTAGTGCTGTCGCAGGGTCAGGTCAGCCTCGATCTGACCCTCCGCCAGCTTCAGCGAGAGGGGTTTCAGCTCCAGCCTGCCGGCTTGTAACGAGAGTTCCAGTGCCAGCGCCTCGATGCTCAGTCCCTGGGTGATGATCCGCTGGCCCTGGAAGCTTAGCCGGGCGTCGAACGCCTGCAACATCGCCAGCGGCAGGGTGCTCATCGGAGAGTCTGAGAATCAAACAGAATGATCCGACGACTGCGCCTGCGCAGCCACTGGCTGGGTGCAGCGCGGTTTTCCTGCGCCTCACCCTCTGCCTGGGGATGCAGCAACTGATCCATATCCAACAGGGTCGATCTGAGCGCCAGATCAAAACGCGGCTGCTTGCCGCCAGGCGCGAATGTTAAGCGGCCGGTGAGGTTGTAGTCACCCAGGCTCCAGTTGAGCTGCTCGATGAGATAGCCATCCGCTTGGTCCCTGAATAGGCCGCTGAGCCGCATCGGCTGATGCGGTATTGGCCCGACAGATTTCAATGCCGGCAGCATGCTGGCGGCTGATGCCAGAGCCTGCGCCGGGTTGGGCAGATCCAGGCTGAAGGCGATCTTAATCCCCTTGCCCGTCAGCGCGTTCTGAATCTGGCCACTGCAGATCCAGGACGAGCCCCGGCAGGTCGAGTTTCAGGTCGACCGGCAAGGGGGCGCTGGCCAGTACATTCGGCATCCCCACCCTGCCGGAGAGACTGTAGGCCTGCTGGTTGATGGCGCCCTTGCCATCCAGCTCCCAACAGGGTCTGGTCCGAGTTTGCGCCGAGTTGGAGATGATCGATGGTGGTGGTGGCGATTTCGCCGCTGGCGCCATCCCGGTAGCTGACTCTGACCCGTTCGATCTG
>AASF01001785.1 GCA_000168735.1 Candidatus Endoriftia persephone str. Hot96_1+Hot96_2
GATCCAGCTTTGATGAGAGGGCATGGGAGAACTCACTGGCCGCGTTGTCCAGCTTGCGCGAACGCATCAGCTCCGCGACTAGCTGATTGAAGGCGGCGGCCGTCGCGCCGATCTCATCGTCAGAATCCTGGGGGACAAAACAACTCTTGGCATCGCAGTGGCCCCAGCTTTGCTGTCGCGTCGCATTGTGGATCATCCCTTCGGTGGACTGCATATGCTCCACCAGCAGATTCAAGCGCGGCTGAACCACACCATAGACCAGCAGATAGTTGACCATGGCCAGCAGCACCCCAGCCGCCAGGGTGATGGCGAAAAAACCGGGGCGAATCACCTCGGCCTCGGGAAACTCCAGCATCAGCAGCAGAAACGGAAATATGATGCCAACGACGATGCCGAAACCGAGCATCCAGATGGCCAGGTCGGCAAATACTTTTTTTGTCAGTCGCGGCATGCGTCCCTCTACTCGATGCACTCTTAATGCAGAGTTAGCGGCCGCAAATCAGATCCTCTTAAGCAAATGCCGAATGGGAACCCCATAACGACCTCCCAATCCGGGGATGCCGCCATTGCAATTCAGACAAAAAACAGTCGGGCTGAGTCAGCCTACACCGGCATCTTTTGGGGAGCTACCAACCCGCCTCCGGCGCCTCCCACCGTGGCAGATCATCCGGTGGCGGGAAACGCTTCACTAGCCCATCCGGCACCTCGAAACGCTGCGCTTGGTAGATGCCGCTCGATTCGAGCACAAAGCAGGCCATCACCGTCAACAGCACCGGCACAATCGCAACCCGGGAGAGAGCCACCATCATGATTCCGCCCTTGTCGCTGCCGGAGGTCGCCAGCAGCGCCAGGCCGATGATAGTACCGCTGATCAGATAACCCACCAGCAGGATGCGTGTACGATTCGCCGCCAGGCGCCAATGCATGCGCACAAACCAGGACACATCCTCAGTCATCGCTGGTGGCGCGAATCCAAAGTAAAGCGATGATGCAGAGCGAGAGGGCCAGGGGGATCAGAAACCCCAGATACCCCACATCCATGACGATCGCCGCCGGGGCCATCATCAGATGAAACCCTGCTAGATTCAGCATGAAGATCTCATGCGGGGCCTTGGCCCGCTTCCGTGTGGCCTCATCGACATCAAATAGCATGTATTGGCTCCCAACAAAAGGTATGGTTAATGGCCCGAATCGAGCTAAGAATAGCCTTGGATTCCCACCCCGTCGTTGCGATTACGCAAATTATTGGCCCTCTCTCCATGTCGATATCCAGCTCAATCAACCTCACCGAGATCAGGTCGCTGCTCACCCGGATCGCTGATGCAGAGTTGCTGCCCCGCTTCCAGCACAGCCGCATCAAAACCAAGACGGATGGCTCACTGGTCACCGAGGCGGATTTGGCGATGCAGCAGCAGCTACAACAGCAGCTAATGCAGCTCCACCCGCAGATCCCCGTCCTCGGCGAGGAGATGCCAAGCGACGAACAGAACGCCCTGCTGGCAGACACCACTCAGGGACTCTGGGTGCTCGACCCGCTCGATGGCACCACCAACTTCGCCACCGGCATGCCCTGTTTCGCCGTCTCCCTGGCGCTGATTCACAACAATCACACCGAACTGGGGCTGATCTACGATCCACTCCGGGGTGAGTGTTTTCACGCCATCGCCGGCCAAGGTGCCTGGCTCAACGGAACCCCGCTGCAGTTGAACGAGAGACGTTCGACCCTGGGCGACTGCATTGCCATGGTGGATCTCAAGCGCCTGCCCCCGGAGCTGGGATGCCGCCTGGTCAGCGAGCCGCCCTATCGCTCTCAACGCAGCATCGGCAGTGTCGCACTCGACTGGTGCTGGTTGGCGGCGGGCCGACTGCAGCTCTACCTGCACGGCAGCTCACGCCTCTGGGATTATGCGGCGGGACGGTTGATCTTCAGCGAAGCAGGCGGCATCAGCCGCCTGCAGGAGAGCTTCATGGCCAACGCTGACGACAACCAAAGCCTGCACCCCAAAATCGCGATCGCAGCCACCAATCGCCATCTGTTTGAGCTGTGGAGCAGTTGGCTAGATACGGCGAACAAAAAATAGTTAAGGGTTTTTCTGTGATGACTGTTGACCTGCCAAAAAAAAGCCGTATACTGCCGCGCTTCTTCCAGTGGAGCGGTAGTTCAGTTGGTTAGAATACCGGCCTGTCACGCCGGGGGTCGCGGGTTCGAGTCCCGTCCGCTCCGCCATCTTCCCTGCATAATTCTTTGCGCAAAAGGGCTCTGACAAAGCCCGGCTCTTAGCACCATTTCACCCTCTAGCCTGACCGCAGCAACGTCAGAGCGTCGCTCAGTTGCTCCAGATTATCGCAGTCCCAATCCGCGCGCGGCAAACCTTCAGGCCAGGGCTTCCCCGGAGCAAAGCGACCGGTTCTGACCAGTGCTGTTCGCATTCCCAAGCGCGCCGCACCGGCAATATCGGTGTCGGGACGATCCCCCACCATCAGGCAGTGCTCCGTCTCAATTCCCAGCCGTTGCAGAGCAATCTCAAACAGCAAGGGTTGCGGCTTGCCGATGATCAACGGCTCCAGCTCCGGTGGCTATCGCAAATGGCTGCCAGCAGTGGCACCCCCACCGGGCAGGATACGATGGCAACCATCAATGGTTGCGTCCACCGTGGTATCGGGATTGGTACCAATCAGACGGGCGCCCTGTTTGAGGATCAGATTGATACCGGTGGTGAGGCTCTCATAGTCGAGCCCGGCGCCCTCCCCCACCACGACAAAATCTGCCGCCTGCTGATCGGCAGTGCCCACCTCGGCCAGCGCCTGGGTGCAATCCAGGCGGCACCCACTGCAAAGTAGCGAAAGCCGGGCTGTTGTTCGGCCAGATGGAGGGCGGTGGCCTGGGCCGAGGTGATGATCTGTGCCGGATCAGGGCGCTCGAAGCCGAGCCGGGCCAGCTTCTCCGCCACCGCAGCTGGCGGCAGGATCGGGTTGTTGGTGATGAAGGCGTGCGGCAGAAAGGCGATACGCCGCATAAAGCTGGCCGCATCGGGCAGCGCCCGTTCACCGTGGTAGAGCACGCCGTCCATGTCGAGCAGGACGGCATCGATCCGGCCGGCCGCGCTCACGCGCCTCGCAGGCCCAACGGATCTTCTGGATCCACCCCTTCCATGAAGGGGAGCCGGCGATCCTGGTGGGTCACTTGATAGACGGTACCGATCCAGTTGCCGAGTACCGCCTCGGCTGTATCGTGCCAGGTGTTTTGCAAAGAGGCGGTAACCAGCGCCTCGGGAAACTCTGGCATTGGCCCGCCTGCCGTTTTCGCACTGAACAGATGATCCTGGTACTCGTCGAGGATCGCCTGGTCACGCAGCCGAAAGTAGTTGTCGGGAAATGGCGGATACTCGGACCTGTGCCCCTCCCAGTAGAGCATCACTTCGCGTTTGTACTCCTTCAGCAGGCTGATAGTGTCGTACTCCGGATGCACACTGGAAGTAGACCACCCGCAGGCCGTCGGCGCTCACCGCCAGATGCACACCCCGCCTCTGCACTCTCTACCAACACCTTCAGGCCCGCCTGATCAAACTGCTCCCGGCTGATCTGGTTGAAGCGGGAGTGCGGCACATCGAAACGGGTGTTGATGTCATTGACCAGCGGATGGTGGCGATCCACCACATGGTGGTTGAAGACTCCCCACAACTTGCCCTGCATTGGAGTGCGTCGCTGGTTGTGGTGAAACTGCATCACCGCGTGGGTCGCCAGGCAGGAGCAGAGCACCGAGGTGACATTCTCCAGCGCCCAGTCGACCACCTGGTTGAGCGGCCCCCAGAAGGGCTCTTCGGAGAGGTTCGGGTGGGTAACATTGGCACCGGTGATGATCAGGGCATCCAGTCCCTTCTCCTTCAGTTCTTCAAACGCGCTGTAGTGCTGCTCGATATGCGCTTGGGCCTTCGCTCCCCGCGGCAGTTCATTCAGGGTAAATGGGTAGATGTAGATCTGTGCAATCTGGTTGGCCTCCCCTACCAGATGGAAAAACTGCCGCTCAGTAGCCTCCAGAGCCTTGTCGGGCATCATGTTGAGCAGACCGATATGCAACTCACGGATGTGCTGTTCGATGGCCCGCCCCGGCGGCAGGATATTCTGTCCCTCCTCGCGCAGTCGTTCAAAGGTGGGAAGTTTCGAGTGGGCAACTAAAGGCATGCGCTATTCCTGCTCATTTTCAGTGTTCGACTCACGGGCGATCACCCGCTCGATCAGGGCGAG
>AASF01001784.1 GCA_000168735.1 Candidatus Endoriftia persephone str. Hot96_1+Hot96_2
CTTCAGCGCCCTGATCAACAAGTTCCGTCGCCAATCCACGGTAATCCTCGGCGCCTCCCGGGACGGCCTCAAGGCGCAGGAAAACTTCAAGGCGAAGCAGCAGTTCCCATTCGAGCTGATCTCCGACAAGGAGGAGGCACTCTGCAACCTGTTCGACGTAATCAAGCTGAAGAATATGTACGGCAAACAAGTCAGAGGCATCGAGCGCAGCACCTTCCTGATCGACGAGCAGGGGGTGCTACGACAAGAGTGGCGCAAAGTTAAGATCAAGGGGCACGCGGAAGAGGTGCTCGAAGCGATAAAGGCGATGCGCGCCGCAACTTAAGCCGAGAGAGCCAACAACCTAGCAGGCCATCCCAATGATAAAAACCAGCCGCCAAAAACCCTGCATCTTTGTGCTTGACACCAACGTGCTGATGCACGATCCAAGCGCTCTCTTTCGCTTTCAGGAGCACGACATCTTTCTGCCGATGACGGTACTGGAGGAGCTCGACCGCAACAAACGCGGCATGTCGGAAGTGGCGCGCAATGTGCGCCAGACCAGCCGCTTTCTCGACGAGCTGCTAACCGATGCCACGCCACGCGCAGATCACCCAGTGGGCTACCGCTGAACAACCTGGAGCTGAGTGGCAATGCCACCGTTGGCGTCACTGGCAAACTCTTCTTCCAGACCCGCCAACTGCTTAGCGACCACCCGCTGGCGCTGCCCGATACCAGCGCCGATAACACCATCCTGATCACCACCCTGGCGCTGCAGGAGGAGCATCCCGACTGCACCGTGATCCTGGTCTCCAAAGACATCAACATGCGCATCAAGGCTGCTGCCCTGGGGGTCCCGGCGGAGGATTACTCTAACGACCAAGTGCTGGATGATGTCAGCCTGCTCTACAGCGGCGAGGCACAGTTGCCCGACGACTTCTGGGACCACCACACAAAAGAGGTGGAGGCTTGGCAAGAGGAGGGACGCACCCTTCTACCGCGTCTCCGGCCCCGATGTGGCGGCCTGGTACCCGAGCCAGTGTCTGTTCCTCGACTGCGACCACGGCTTCGAGGCGATTGTGCGACGCAAGGAGGGGGAGGAAGCGATCATCGAGCTGGTCAACGACTACCGTGCCCAGAAACACTCGGTGTGGGGCATCAATGCGCGCAACCGGGAGCAGAACTTTGCCCTCAACATGCTGCTCGACCCAGAGATCGACTTTGTCTCCCTGCTGGGCACTGCCGGCACCGGCAAGACCCTGCTGACCCTGGCCGCCGGACTGGCGCAGACCCTCGACCAGAATCTCTACCGCGAGATCATCATGACCCGGGTCACAGTACCGGTGGGCGAGGATATCGGCTTTCTGCCGGGCACCGAGGAGGAAAAGATGACCCCTTGGATGGGAGCCCTGATGGATAACCTGGAGGTGCTAACCCAGACCGAGGGCGGCGACTGGGGACGCGCCGCCACCGAGGATCTGCTGCGCTCACGGATCCGCATCCACTCGCTCAACTTCATGCGGCGGACGCACCTTTCTCAACAAATACATCATCCTCGACGAGGCGCAGAATCTGACACCGAAGCAGATAAAGACCCTGATCACCCGGCGCCGGCCCCGGGCACCAAGATCGTCTGCCTCGGGCAACGTGGCTGCAGATCGACACCACCCTACCTGACCGAGAGCTCCGTCCGGTCTTGACCTACGTGGTGGACCTGTTTCAAAGACTGGCCCCACAGCGGGCACATCACCCTGCTCAGGTGAGAGCGCTCACGCCTCGCCGACTTGGCCTCGGAGAGCCTCTGAGAGGCACAGGGTTCAGATCACCGAGCCGCGCTCGACGATCGCCTGTAACTCTTTCTCCGAGAGAGAATAGACCTCCTCGATGCGCCGGTGCTTTTCGTCCAGATCGCTACCTTCCCCCTGGCGCCCCATAAACTCGAGCTCCTTCGCCAGCGTCGAGAGCTCTATCGCCCCCACATTCGCACTACTCGACTTGAGTGAGTGGGCGGGGCCCACCAGGGCCTCCAGATCCTCTGCCGCCACCGCATCGGCGATCCCCTGCATCAGGATTGGGGCATTCTCTAGATAGCTGTTAAGCACCGCTATGAAGTCGGCATCCATGATCTCCACCAGCTCTTCGACCACCCCCAGGTCGATCACACTCTGCCCCTCCGAGACCATGTTCCGTACCTCTCGACCCAGCTCCCGGGAATCGAACTCCAGCTCCGAATCCCCAGAGGAGAGGCCATCGAAATCGTCATCCTCCTCCAGCACCTCTCGCATCGGCAACCACTGACGCAGCATGTTCTCCAGTGCTGACGGTTTCACCGGCTTCGCCAGATAGTCGTCCATGCCCGCCGCCAAACAGCGTTCCCGGTCACCGGCCATGGCGTTGGCAGTCATCGCAATGATCGGCAGGCGCGACAGGCCGTTCATCTCCTCGCGATTACGGATCGCCTCGGTGGATTCGTAGCCATCCATGCGCGGCATCTGACAATCCATCAATACCACGTCAAAATTCTCTTCGCCGACCATTTTCAGTGCCTCTGCACCGTCCATCGCCGTGACCGGCGTCAGGCCAGCTCTCTGCAGCATCTTCTTCACCACCGCCATGTTGACCGGGTTGTCCTCCACCACCAGCACATGACCGACCAGCGGCGTATGCTGGACGGTCTGCTTCTCTCCATCCTTGTCCCTCGAGAGAATATTCTTGGCTGCCTGATTATCATCCCAGGTAAAGGTCTCATCCGGCATGCGCGGGATCAGGTCATCCGGCAGCGAGTGGGAACCGCCGTAACCCTCTTGCACATCGAAGATACGCTTCACGCGGCGCTCGATCTCGATCCGCCGGAA
>AASF01001783.1 GCA_000168735.1 Candidatus Endoriftia persephone str. Hot96_1+Hot96_2
GATCCTTCTGCTCCTGGAAGCGTGCCAGTGGTGAGAAAGGTACCCACTCTTCCGGCAAGCTCATGGCACGCAACAGCTGGGCCTGGATGGTTTCAAGCCAAGCCAGCATCGGCGCCGTCGAGCCCAGCATAGTAGATCAGGGCATCCTGGACCTCCTGCTGCATACCATCGAAGACCAGATACCCCCCCTCCCCGAGCAGCAGCGCGTCACTCTCTGCATGGGCCAGGATGTAATCCTGGAAACGCTGCTCACCGGTCAGAGCAAACAGATGAATCGCCGCGTTGAGGCGGTTGGCCAACTGATGGGACTCACAACGAGCGTCATCGTAACCACAATCCTCCGCTGCCGCATTCACAAACCCAGCATTGTCGAAGTTTGACGGAATTGACTCAGGATTCTCTTCCAGCCAATCCCAGGCATCGAGTGCTGCCTGGCGCAGGGTACCCAGCAAACTCAGCATTGAAGCTCACTGTAGACCAATGCAGCATGAGCATAGGCACCAGCAGCCGAAATGGTTGCCGAGGCAGTCGGCGGTGCATAACGACGTGGCGTCACGTCCGCTGCTTGGCGGGCTGCCACCGTTCCAGTTGATGGAGGCAAGCTTGTGCAGCACCGAGCCATCCTCGATCTGCATACGCAGCATCCACTCCATCTCCCAGCGGACCTCATCGAGCAGATCCGGCACACCATTGCCCGACTCAGGGGATCTGATAGTCATCCCCCCAGACTGCAGGGCGCTCCTGATAGGCATAGAGCAGATTGTGCACTGTGCCATCGGCATAGTTGATGTACTTATTGTAATCACCAGCGTCATACCAGCCGCCATGCAGGTCACGCCCAGTGGCCGGATCGGAACTCTCCGGATC
>AASF01001782.1 GCA_000168735.1 Candidatus Endoriftia persephone str. Hot96_1+Hot96_2
CAGAAGAAATCTCTGTTCATTGCGATCCTTGAATCGAGCGGCCTCAACTATCGCACCGATCCAGTGATGCAATCCCTGCGCCGCATCGGTGTCGCATCGGTAATGAGCCAGAAGCTGGTCCACTGCCACTCCCGAAATCATCGCGAGGCACTGATCTCCCTCTTGGCAGAAGCACCCGAGTGGTTTCTTGTGGAGAGCGACGGAACCCCCTCCGATCTGATCTACGCCGCTGATCTGGCCCGTTATGCCGAAGAGGCCATGGAGGAGGAGATCGATCTGATGGAGATTCCCGCGCGCCGCCTGCAGCTCGCCGATATCTCCCTGCAGGCGACCCTGCAGGAGGCGGTGGAACGGCTCGACTCAAGCGGCGCCGAGGCACTCTATGTCGCGCGACGTAAAAAAGGGGGTGGCCAACGGATTCTCGGCGTGCTGACCCGGGAGCAGATTGAATCAGCGTATCGAGTCTAATCTCAGCTATCGACACTGGGGTACAAATAAAAAAAGGCTATACTTAATCGTTTGGATCGCCCTATTTGCGCCACCCTCGTATCGTCCCCTGAGCAGGAGCTGTATCATGTATGATGAAATCCAGAATCCCGAATTTGTCCTCTACAATGATCAACCGATCAGGCTTTCAGAACTCCTGCATGAACAGAAGCAGTTACGGGACGAGGTTGCCAGGCAGAAGAAGAATCAGAAAAAGGCGATTCGGCGCTTCGAACGGGAGGAGGCGCTCAAGCCCTATCAGGCTGAATTGATACAGATGCAACAGTATCTGGAGCGGACCGGTACCCGCATGATCATCCTCTTCGAGGGACGCGATGCCGCCGGCAAGGGCGGTACCATCCGCCGCGTCACCCGCTACATGAACGAAAAACACTACCGAGTGGTGGCGCTGGGCAAACCCACTGAAGAGCAGCGTACCCAATGGTTCTTCCAGAAGTATGTGCGCGAATGTCCATCCGGCGGCGAGGTGGTACTGTTCGATCGCAGTTGGTACAACCGCGCCGTGGTGGAGCCAATCTTTGGCTTCTGCACCCAAGAAGAGTACGAACATTTCATGATCGGCTGCCCCGGTTTTGAGAAGGATCTGGTGCGCCAGGGTACGATCCTGGTCAAGCTCTATTTTTCGGTCACCAAGGAGGAGCAGGCGCGGCGTTTTGAACGGCGCAAGAGCGATCCTTTACGGCAGTGGAAGCTTTCCGAGATCGACGTACAGGCGCAGGATCGTTGGGATGACTTCACCAATCAGAAGTATGAGATGCTGCGCCGCACCAACACCACTCACGCACCCTGCGACCATCATCCGCTCCAACGACAAGCACCAAGCCCGCATCAACGCCATGAAGGTGATCCTCAACGCTGTGCCTTATCAGCGGCTCGATCCGGAACTCGACTTTGTGCCGGACCACGAGATCGTCATCTCCGGCTCCCGAGAACTGGAATTGATGGAGGCACAACGTCTGCAAAGCGGCAAGTTTGTTGGATAGCTGCACTACCGCATCTCATTTAGCCAGACTAGGCAACACCCGGTAGCGCAATGCAGCCAACGGAACACCTCACCATGCTTGCGCTGGCCTGGTTGGCCTATTTTGCACTGCACTCCCTGTTCGCCTCACTTGGCTTCAAACAGAGGCTAATCGGCAGCTGGCCCGCCTTGGCAGCCTGGTATCGGCTACTCTTCAACCTGCTGGCAGTGCTGCTGCTGATTCCACCACTGGCGCTACTCTACAGCTGGCCTGGCGAGATGCTCTGGCAGTGGCAGGGCATCGGTCGCTGGCTGAGTGGCGGCGCATCACTGGCGGCAATCGCGGGTTTTTTCTGGTCACTGCGCTATTACGACAGCAAGGAGTTCACTCGGTCTGCGACAGCTGTCGGACAGGAGAAGCGGCTCTCAGATCGATCAGGAGGCATTCACGATATCGCCTCTGCATCGCTTTGTTCGGCATACCCTGGTACAGCCTTGGGCTGGTGATTGTGTGGTCCCAGTCAATGAATGGCGCCTATCTGCTCTCAGCGATCCTGATAACACTCTACTTTGTGCTGGGATCAAGGG
>AASF01001781.1 GCA_000168735.1 Candidatus Endoriftia persephone str. Hot96_1+Hot96_2
AAACGAATCGCCTTAGCTTGCGCGCCATCTTGATCAGCTCACCCACCTCCTCATCGGTGCGGTAGGCGTCGGCCAGATCTTCGCTCTCCTCCAGTGCCTTCTCCAGGGTCATGCCCAGCTCGAAGGGGATCATCTTTGCCACCCGGTCGGTAAAACCCGTAGGGGTGGCCGAGCACCCGCCCGACGTCGCGCACCACCGCCTTCGCCGCCATCGAGCCGTAGGTGATGATCTGCGACACCGAATCACGGCCATACTTGCGCGCCACATAGTCGATCACCTCATCGCGCCGATCCATGCAGAAGTCGATATCGAAGTCGGGCATAGAGACCCGCTCTGGATTGAGGAAGCGCTCGAACAGCAGTTCGTGCTCGATCGGGTCGAGATCGGTGATCTTCAGCACGTAGGCGACCAGCGAGCCGGCGCCGGAGCCGCGCCCCGGCCCCACCGGGATAGCGTTGTCCTTGGCCCACTGGATGAAGTCGGCAACGATCAGGAAATAGCCGGGGAAGCCCATCTGGTTGATCACGTCGAGTTCGATCTGCAGCCGCTCGTCATAGGGGCTTGCGGGATCTCCGCAAAGTCGGCGCTGCTAGATGTCGAACAAACTGCTCGAGTCGCCACTCCAGCCCCTTGGCGCGACTCCTCGGGAGAAAAACTGCTCGATGGTCATCCCCTCGGGGGATCGGGAAGTCGGGCAGGAAGTGCTTGCCGAGAGTTAACGCAAGGGCTGCAGCGCTTGGCGATCTCGACACTGTTGGCGAGCGCCTCTGGGATGTCGGCAAACAGCTCGCACATCTCCTGCTGGGTGCGCAGATACTGCAGCTCGCTGTAGAGCCGCGGGCGGCGCGAATCCTCCAGGGTGCGGCCATCGTGGATGCAGACCCGCACCTCATGGGCTTCGAAATCCTCGCTGGCGAGAAAACGCACATCGTTGGTCGCCACCACCGGCACATCCCGGGGCCGCCGCCAGGGCTACCGCGGCGTGCAGATAGGCCTCCTGCATCGGGGACGACCGGGTGCGATTCAGTTCCAGGTAGAACCGATCACCGAACAGCTCCAGCCAACCCGCCAGCAGCCTCTCCGCCGCGGCCTGGTTGCCCGCCAGCAAGGCGCGCCCCCACATCCCCGTCACGACCCTGCTGAGAGGGCGATCAAGCCATCCACGCTGCCTTCGAGCCAGGCCCCGATCCAGCATCGGCCGGCCCTAGATGCTGGCCCTCACGATAGCTGCGCGAGACCAGCCGGGTCAGGTTGCGATAACCCTCAAGATTCTGCACCAGCAGCAGCAGACGGAAGGGCTTGTTGACATCATCCGGATTGCGGAGCCACAGATCGGTGCCGGCGATCGGCTTGATACCGCCGCCCAGCGCCGCCTGGTAGAACTTGATC
>AASF01001780.1 GCA_000168735.1 Candidatus Endoriftia persephone str. Hot96_1+Hot96_2
AACGGCCGCTCGATCCTGCTGATCAGCGATGGCGACCTTGTTGAACCTGGCCTGCTGGAGGCCGTCGCCAAACTGGCACAGAAGGGCATCCGCCTGCACGTGCTCGGCATCGGCACCCAAGGCGGTGGACCGGTGCCCGCCCCCTCCAACAGGGGTGACCTGATGCGCGATCGCAACGGCAAGATCATCGACTCCCGTCTCAATGAGACGCTGCTGAAACAGCTGGCACAGCAGGGGCAAGGGGATCTATCGCCAGGCCGATTTCCGCGATGCCGACAGCCGCGCAGTCCTCAAGGCTGCGGCTGCCGAGAGTGGCGAGGCAACCGCCACCAACGAGAAGGCACGCATCTGGAACGAACGTTTCTACTGGATGCTGCTGCCGCTGCTGCTGCTGTTACTGCCCGCTTTCCGCCGCAGCGCACCTCAGGGTGAATCCGCATGATGAAGCGGCTTCACCCCTCTTTGCTGCTGGTTTCACTGATCGCCCTACCCCTACAGGCCGGCTGGTTTCAGAATCAGGAGCAGGAGGCCGAAGCCGACTACCGCCAAGGCCACTATGAGAGCGCGGCTGAGAAGTTTCAGGACCCCTATCGGCGTGGCGTGGCCAAATACCGCAGCGGCGACTACGCCAGCGCCGAGAGTGAATTCGCTCAGGTCGAGCGCGAGTCAGTCAAGCTCGATGCCGAATACAACCTCGGCAACGCCCGCCTCCAGCAGGGCAACCTGGAGGGCGCCATCCAGGCCTATCAGGAGGTGCTGAGCCAGCAGCCCGATCACGAGGACGCCTCCTACAACCTCGCCCTGGCCCGTGCCCTGCAAAAGAAGCAGGAGAAGGAAAAAGAGGAGGAGAAACCGGAAGAGCAGGAGCAACAAAAACAAGAAGAGTCGCAACAACAGCAGTCTGAGCAGCAGGAGTCTCAACAGGGAGAGGAGGAGTCCGAGCAACAGGAGTCTGGCGAGCAGGAGTCCGAGCAGCAGCAATCCGGCGAGCAGGAGTCCGAGCAGCAACAGTCTGGTGAACAGGAGTCAGAGCAACAGCAATCTGGCAAGCAAGAGTCAGAACAGCAGCAACAGGGTGGCTCTGGCGAGCAGGAGCAGGAGTCCCAGTCTGGTGGAGAAGATCAGGAACAGGAGCAGCAAGGAGAAGGCACCCAGTCCAATAGCGAACAGCAGTCGGGCGACTCCGGCGAACAGGAGCAAGAATCAAAGGCCGGTGACCAGGAACAGAAGCAGCAACAGGAGGGCCAGGGCGGCGAGGAGCCACAACCACAGGACTCTTCTGATGGCGAGCAGCAGGAGGGTAGCGGGGGCGACCAAGAGCAGCAGGATAAGGGTGAAGCTGGCGAGGAGCCGGACCAGCAACAACCGGGCGAGTCGACGCAACCACCGGAAGGTGCCGACAAAAAGGGGGCACACCCCGATGAGCAGCAACAGCGGGGAGAGGGTGAAGAGCCTCGGCAGGATTCGCAAAACCACACCAGCCAGGGCGAACCGCTACAGCAACAACCCCCAGAGGGCTCGAGCAGCAACGCCAGGCAACCGGAAGATAACAACCAACTGCCAGAGGATCTCAACACACCGGAGGCGGTGGATCAGGTGGACCAGATGGGTCAGCTCGCTGGCCCCGATCAGGACGCACAACAGAGCGGCGCTGGCGGTGCCGAGGGGCAGGCCCCGCTAAGCGGTGGCATGGCGTTGATGGAGCAGTGGCTGGAACAGGTCGAAGGCGACCCGGCGCTGCTCTTGAAAAAACAGTTTAAGATCGAAGAGTACGACTATCTGCGCAGCCGCGGCGTTCGGGATTCTGGAAACCCGACCCTGGTAATCCTGCTGCCGCCGCCGGCATGGCTGCTGACATAGTGAGCCCCGCACTAGATGGGGGGCGAACACAAAGGTGAGAGGATGGTGAAACTAACACGACACCTAGGCGTTGTCGCGGCGCTGCTTGTACTCAACAGCAGCGGGGCTTCCACCGCCAACAGCGGTTATCCCGGCTATATGCCCTGGCAGGCCCCACCGGAACAGCGGAACTATGCGCCACCCAACCAGCGCAGCACAGGCACCCCCTCACAAAGCCCATCCCAGCGCGCCTATCCGCAGGGCTACGGCTATCCCCAGGCCTGGCCCGGCTATGCCCAGCCCTACAACCAGTCTCCCTACACTCAAACCCCCGTATTACAGCCCCCCCCCCAAGCCCCCCAAGCTGAAGCTGCGTCTCTCCAACCAATCTCCCTTCGTTCCAGGAAAACCTGCTGCTGCACCTGCAACTGATCAGCGACAACAACCTAAAAACCGCTGTCCCACAACTGCCCCAATCCGACAGCCTGCTGTTCCAGAAACTCGAGGGCCCCACCACCAGCGCCATCAAACAGGGGCGGCAAGCAACGCATCGTCAACAAGTTCATCTACCAACTCACACCCTTGCGCGAGGGGATATTGGAGATCCCCCCGATCGGCGTCACCGGCACCTTTGATGGACGTTCTGGCAAGCAAGAGTTCAACGTCAAGAGTGCACAGCCCCTGACCCTCCAGGTCAAACCTTCGGACCCCTCCAGTACCCCCTGGCTGCCACTGGAGACACTCTCCCTCAAGGCAAAACTGCCGCCCAATCTACGCGCTGCCGCCGGCCAGCCACTGCGCCTCACCATTGAGATGCGTGCCGTTGGCAGCTCCGGGAGTCAACTGCCGAGCCTGGAAAAGCAGCTGCAGAGCCCTGCGTTTCGGATCTACCGAGAGCAAAACCACAGCGAGACCAAGCTGCTGAAAAAAAGCGACAAGATCATCGGTTCCCGCACCGAATCCTTCACCCTGGTACCGCAGTATGGCGGGGAACTGACCCCTGCCGCCGCTACGTGTCGCCTGGTGGAACATCAAGACTGGCAGCGCACAATATGCCTCTGTGCCGTTAACACCGATCTCCGTCTCCGGCGGGCTTCGCGGTGAGGGGACTTTTGACTTCAACGAATCGAGCACTCTGTTCCCTGCCGGCTCCCCCGCCGCCTTCTGGATTCCATTGGGCATAGTCCTGGGGGTGATCTTTGGCTATTGGCTGGCGGTCTGGATCGCCAACCGTAAGCAAAAGGCGCAGCCTGCCCTGCCTGCCTCCCCTTTCTCCAGCGCGCTTAAACGTCCCTTCAAGGGGATGGTGCCGGCGTTTGCCCCGCTAGGTGAGCAGTTTCGTTCCACCACCGCCTGCCTCAACCCGATCCTGCGCTGGCAGCGGCTGCGCCGCCGTCTGATCGGGATACTACACCTGTCGCTGCGCTTCTGGTTCTGTGTGCGTTGCGTTGATC
>AASF01001779.1 GCA_000168735.1 Candidatus Endoriftia persephone str. Hot96_1+Hot96_2
GATCACCAATGGCGGTACCCTGGTGCGAACGCCGGTGAGGGATGTCTCGCAGATGGGGCGCAACACCCAGGGCGTCACCATGATCCGCCTCGGCAAGGCGGAGCGGCTGATCGGCATTGAGCGAATTGAAAATCTGGAAGAGGAGCAGGATGCCGGGGAAGAGGTGTCGGATGGCGCTTCCGATGAGTCGGCAGATTGATCTCCTCCGGTGGCTGGAGACCGGTCATTGCTTCAGTATGGTCTCGCCTATAGAGGCTTATTAAAGTCTTAAATTAAACAAGATGTTGAGAGGAAAAGATGTCACGAGTCTTCAATTTTAGCGCCGGTCCGGCGGCGCTGCCCTGAGGCAGTTCTAAAACGGGCAGGTGAAGAGCTGCTCGATTGGGCACGGTGCGGGCATGTCGGTGATGGAGATGAGCCATCGCGGTAAGGAGTTCATGTCGATCGCGGTGCAGGCCGAGGCGGATCTGCGCGAGCTGCTGGCGGTGCCTGATAACTACAAGGTGTTGTTCCTGCAGGGCGGTGCCTCCAGCCAGTTTGGCCATGGTGCCGATGAATCTGACCCGTGATAACAAAAAGGTTGATTATCTGATCACCGGTTCCTGGTCGAAGAAGGCAGTGGCTGAGGCGAAACGCTATGCTGAGGTCAATCTCGCTGCGGACACCAGCGACAGCAAGTTCACCATCGCGCCTGGGCAGAACGAGCTGAAACTCAGCGGCGATGCCGCCTATGTCCACTACACCCCCAACGAGACCATCCATGGCGTCGAGTTCCCCTATGTGCTGGAGACCGGAGATGTGCCGCTGGTGGCAGACTTCTCTTCCACCATCCTGTCGCGCCCCATCGACGTCTCGAAGTACGGCATCATCTACGCCGGCGCGCAGAAGAATATCGGCCCTGCCGGTCTGACCATCGTCATCGTGCGCGATGACCTGATCGGCAACGCTAGCGATGGCACGCCGACCATGTTCAATTACGCCACCCATGCCAAATCAGGCTCGATGTATAATACCCCCCCCACCTATGGCTGGTATCTGGCAGGCTTGGTGTTTAAGTGGCTTAAAGAGAAGGGCGGGCTGAGCGCCATGGCGGAGATCAACCAGCGCAAGGCGCAGGCGCTCTACGCTGCCATCGACGGTTCTGACTTCTACGCCAATCCGGTGGATCCGAGCTGCCGATCCTGGATGAATGTGCCTTTCACCCTGGCCGACGCTGAACTGGACACCAAGTTCCTGGAGGGTGCCAGCGCCGCAGGCCTCAAAACCCTCAAGGGCCACCGCTCGGTGGGTGGTATGCGCGCCAGCATCTACAATGCCATGTCGGAAGAGGGCGTGCAGGCCCTGATCGACTACATGGCTGAGTTCGAACGAGTAAACGGATAAAAACGCCGAGATCGCGGAGACGCAAAGGTCGCAGAGATGCATTTAATATTTATTTCTAACTTTCTGAAATAAATGATCTTTGCGTTCCCTGTGTCTCAGCGACCTCCGCGTTGATCGCACCAAGGTTGAAGTAAAATGTACAAGATCCTGACCCTGAACAATATCTCGGTGGCTGGCCTGGATCGCCTGCCGCGCGACAATTACGAAGTGGCCTCAGAGGTCGCGCACCCCGATGCGATCCTGCTGCGCTCCTATAAGATGCACGATATGGAGATCCCGAAGACGGTGCAGGCGATCGGCCGCGCCGGTGCCGGTGTCAACAACATCCCGGTCGACAAGATGACCGCTCGGGGCATCTCGGTGTTCAATGCCCCGGGCGCCAACGCCAACGCGGTAAAAGAGCTGGTGGTCGCCGGTATGCTGCTGGCGGCGCGCAACATCAGCCAGTCGTGGAAGTTCGCCACCGGGCTCGAAGGGGACGACGCGGTGATCTCCAAAAATGTGGAGTCGGGCAAGAAGAACTTCGTCGGATTCGAGCTGCCTGGGCGCACCATGGGCGTGATCGGCCTGGGCGCCATCGGCGTCAAGGTGGCCAACGTCTGCCGCGCCCTTGGGCATGAATGTTATCGGCTACGATCCCACCATCACGGTACAGAGCGCCTGGAAGCTGGAGGCCGATGTGGAGCAGGCGCTGAGTGTCGACGATCTGCTCTCCAAGGTGGACTTTGTCACCTTCCATGTGCCGCTTAACGATGCCACCGCCAACATGATCAACGCCGATCGCCTGAAGCTGATGAAGAAGGGCTCGGTGCTGCTCAATTTCGCGCGCAACGGCATCATCGATGACGAGGCGGCGGTGGCTGCCCTCGATGAAGGCCAGCTCTACGCCTATATCTGTGACTTCCCCAGCAACCTGCTGAAGGATCACCCGCGGGTGATTACCCTGCCGCATCTCGGTGCCTCCACCAAAGAGGCGGAGGATAACTGCGCGATCATGGTGGCGGATCAGGTGCGGGAGTATCTCGAGGACGGCAACATCACCAACTCGGTCAACTTCCCCGAGATCAACCTGCCACGCAACGGCGGTTTTCGCTTGGCGGTGGTCAACAGCAATGTGCCGAACATGGTGGGGCAGATATCTACCGATCTGGGTAACGCTGGTCTGAACATCGTCGATATGCTCAACAAGTCTCGGGATAATATCGCCGTCACCCTGCTGGATATCGACCGTGAGCCGCCACAGAGCGTGGTCGATGAGCTGGCCGTCATCGAGGGTGTGTTGTCGGTGCGTTGTCTCGGGTTGCCCAGATAAAGACTGAGCTGGCGCTGCTGGGTAATGGATGAAGCAGTGAGTGACGATCAGAAACTGGCGGCGATCCGTGATCGCATCGATGCGATCGATGAGGAGATCCAGCGCCTGTTTAATGCCCGTGCAGAGGCGGCCCAGGAGGTCGCCAGGATTAAGCTGGCGGCCGATCCCCAGGCGCAGTTCTACCGTCCGGAGCGGGGAGGGCCCAGGTGTTGCGCCGGATCAAGGAACGCAATAGCGGACCGCTCGACCCAGAGGAGGTGGCACGGCTGTTTCCGTGAGATCATGTCCGCCTGCCTGGCGCTGGAGCAGCCCCTTCAGGTTGCACTTTCTCGGCCCTGAGGGCACACTTTACCCAGGCGGCGGCGCTGAAGCATTTTGGCCACGTCGGTGCAGTGTCTGCCGATGGGCTCGATCGGCGATGTCTTCAGCGAGGTGGAGTCCGGGGCCTCCCACTATGGCGTGGTGCCGGTGGAGAACTCCACCGAGGGCGTGAT
>AASF01001778.1 GCA_000168735.1 Candidatus Endoriftia persephone str. Hot96_1+Hot96_2
CATTTAATCGGTTCAGTAGATCTCTTTCACATCGTTCATCGAAACCTGTCCAAGGCCGACCAGATTGAGGCGCACCCCACCACTACCGCCCAGACTGACGCTCTCCACCTCAGCCGCCACATGCACTGCCGGGGCCATCTCTGCACCATCGACGGTGGCCTGGGCTGTGACTTGATAGAGGCCGGAGCCGGCAAAATCGCCCTGGTCATCGTAGCCATCCCAACTAAAAGCCAGCGCACCACCCTCATGGCTACCCAGCTCCAGCTCCCGCACCAGCGCACCGTTTGAGTTGGTGATGCGCAGGGTGACATTGCTGGCATTAGAGGGAAGCTCGATGGAGCCTTTCAGGGGTGTCGCCACTGCCAAACCAGCCGGCACTGCTCGGCACCAGCACCTGGCGCCCCAACAAATTGGCGGCCTGTAGCGCCTGATCGGAGGTGCATGCTGGAGCTGAGGCCAGTAAATGACTTGTTTAGATCGTCGATGCCGGAGACTGCGGCGAACTGGGAGATCTGCGTCGCCAGCTCAGTATTCTCCATCGGCTTGAAGGGATCCTGATGGGTCAGCTCGGTGACCATCAGGTTCATGAAATCCTCCATCTCCAGCCCCTGATCGACCGGCTCCTGCGGGGTGGCACTAAATCCCAGGCTGCTAAAAAGTTCTTCGTTGCTCTGTATAGTTTCCATCAGCTTCTCCTTACTGGCCCATACGCAGGGTTGCCATCAGCAGCTGCTTGGCGGCACTGGCCACCTCCACATTGCCCTGGTAGGAACGGGAGGCAGAGATCATGTTGGCCATTTCCTCCACCGGATTGACGTTGGGGCGGAAGATGTAGCCCGCTTCATCCGCCATCTGGTGATCCGGCGCATACTCCCGGATCAGCGGCGCCTGGCTCTCGATCACCCCCACCATGCTGACGCCAACGGCAGGCGCATCCGGGTTGAACTGATCAACCATGGCGCGGAACACCGGCTGACGGGCACGGTAAGTCTCGTCGATGCTGCTGCTCACCGCATCGACATTGGCCATGTTGCTGGCCACTAGGTTAAGACGCAGGCTCTGGGCACTCATGCCACTTGGCCGCGGTATCGAAGATCTTAAACATCGACATGGCTATTCACCTTTTATGGCCTGGCGCAGGCTGCTGATCTTGCCGTTGAGAAAACGCAGGCTGGCCTGGTACTCCAGCGAGTTGGAGGCGAAGGTGCTCTGCTCCCGCTCGGTCTCCACCGTATTGCCGTCGAGGGAGGGCTGCGATGGGATGCGATAGAGCATCTGTGTCGGCGGCACGACACCCTGCTCGTCCTGGATGTGGCTGGGATGTGTAGTCCGCAGGCGCACCGGCTCGCCCTGCGCCTGCTGCAGCACCTTATGGAAGTCGAAATCCCGTGCCTTATAGCCAGGGGTATCGGCGTTCGCCAGGTTGCTGGCGATTAGCTCACTGCGTCGCGCGCGCAGCAGCAGGGCCTGGGGATGGATGCCCGAAGGCGTCGTCAAGATTCATGGTGCGCTCCCAAGAAAATAGAACTCNAACCTCTCTTCAGGCAGAAATACATTGCCCACAACACCCGCAAATGCCAGCGCCCGCAACCCTAGCAACCACAAGGTTTGCAGCGGGATACGAGATGCTCAGCCGCGACAGATCCAGGCAGATTTGCGGCAAACATCCACCGCCAGGCGGCAAGGGTTGCCGCCCCTGAGCGGGGGCCGATCGATTGAACGAACATTCAGCGTAAGAGATCTGCCCCAAAATCAGGGGCGCCCACGCCAACAGGCAAACGGCACACAATTTGCGTCTCTTAATGGCAGCCGAAATAGAAATCAGGGCAAATTCCCATGCAGATCACAGCCAACCGATACGTGCCCCGCCGCAGCCTCTGCTCCGGGGTTAATCTTATTCACCCTTCTTCTAATCAGCACGAACGCCCCGGCTGGGGGGTCCAGCCAGCCCCACGCCACCATCATCCAGGCGGCAGAGGCCTATCTGAAGATGCAAACCGCCGACCGCCCGGAACGGATCACCCTCAAGCTGCTGCCCCTCGACCACCGCACTCAAACTCAACCGTTGCGAGACCCCTTTGCAGAGCTTCTCCCCGCCCGGCGCACGCAGCCAGGGCCGAACCACGGTCGGCATCAAATGTGAAAGCCCGAAACCCTGGACCCTCTATGTCTCAGCCGAGATCGGCGTGATCGGCAAGGTGGTGGTGGCAAAAACGGGATCTGGCTCGGGGCGCCGCCATCGGCCCAAACGATGTAAAGCTGGTTGAACAGGAGACAAGCCATTTGCTGCGCGGTCATTTCGACAGCATCGCCGAGGTGACTGGCAGAACCCTAAAGCGCACGCTGCGTTTCGCGACAGACCGCGTCACGCCCCAGCCCTGCTGGTTCGTCAACAAAACCATTCGCCGCGGACAACAGGTCACCATCATCGCAGGCAACCGCCGACATCAGCGTGCAGATGAAGGGCCAAGGCGCTGTCCAATGGCAATCCAGGCGATCTGATC
>AASF01001777.1 GCA_000168735.1 Candidatus Endoriftia persephone str. Hot96_1+Hot96_2
TTGATCATCGCGCTACGCTCGCTGCGCATTGGCTGTCCTCAGCCTGCTGCCCAACCTGGTTGCCGATCGGCATGGCCTTCGGCCTTTGGGGGATGATAGGTGGGCGAAGTGGGGCTGGCGCTGTCGGTGGTCAGCGGCATGACCCTCGGTATAGTGGTCGACGACACGGTGCACTTTCTCAGCAAGTTTCTGCGCGCCCGCCGCGAGAAGGGCATGAACAGCGAGGATGCAGTGCGCCATGCCTTCGCCACCGTCGGCACCGCCCTGTGGGTGACCTCGCTGGTGCTGATGATCGGGTTCTCCATCCTCGCCCTCTCCCACTTCAAGCTGAACTCCGGCATGGGGCTGCTGACCGCGATCACCATCGGCCTCGCCCTGCTCGCCGATATTTGCTTTCTCCCCCCTTTATTGATGCTATTTGGAGGTAAAAAACCATGAAGCGCTCGATACTCCTGCTGCTACCACTACTGGTGATACCGCTAAGCGGTTTTGCCCTGACCCCGGAGCAGCAGGGCCTGGAGATCGCCACTGAGGTCGATCGACGGGATACCGGCTTTCACGACTTCCGCGCCGACATGACGATGCTACTGCGCAACCGTCACGGCGAGGAGAGTCTGCGCCACATGAGCACCAAAGTGCTGGAGGTGGATGGCGATGGCGACAAAACTCTGATCATCTTCGACCGCCCGCGGGACGTCAAAGGCACTGCCCTACTCACCTACTCCCACAAAACCGGTCAGGATGACCAATGGCTCTACCTGCCAGCGCTGAAGCGGGTCAAACGGATCAACTCGCGCAACAAGTCCGGCCCCTTCATGGGTAGCGAGTTTGCCTATGAAGACCTTGCCTCTCAGGAGGTGGAAAAGTACAGCTACAAGTTCCTGCGGGAGGAGCGGCTCGGGGATATCGACACCCTGGTCAACGAGCGTGATCCGGTGGATCCCAACTCTGGCTATACCCGTCAGGAGGTGTGGATCGACAAGGCACGCATGATCCCGCTCAAGATCGACTTCTACGACCGTAAAAACAGCCGGCTAAAGACCTTAGAGTTCCGTGGTTATCAACAGTATCTGGGACAGTTTTGGCGCGCCGACGAGATGTTCATGCAGAACCACCAGACCGGTAAGAGCACCTTGCTGACCTGGCAGAAGTACCAGTTCCGCAGCGGCCTGAAGCCCAAGTGACTTCGGTAAAAACAGCCTCAAGCGAGCGCGTTGAGGTTCACATTTTTACCACTTGTGTTTGATGCAATTCACAAAACCACCATAAAATTCCCCCAGATTTTAGCTCCATTCGTCCCAAGGACAGAGCGATGAATAAGATTTTTACCCTGATCACCAGCGCTCTTTTTATCAGCATGCTGGCAGGCTGTGGCGGAGGCGGCTCCGCCACAGCCGATATTGCCTATGCCGGGAAAGAGAGTCAGGCAACCCTGGACACCTACAACGCCAAAACCATCGGTCGAAGGCACCGTTGGCAACGCCCAAATAGGCGCAGGCACCGGCACTGGCTTTGCTTCTCGCCAAGGCGACAGCGCTCCGCTCAACCTGAGCGTCAGCCGCAGCCTGCTGAGGGGCCTGGAAGCAGCCAGACAGCAGCAGGTGATGCGCAGCGAACGTCAGGCCCGCTCCGACGCGGCTACCGTTTTTTGTAAGAACGAAGAAGGCACAGATGAAGGCTCGATCAACTACAACCTCATTATCGACGACAGCACCAACGCGGTCTCGGGTGACTTCAACTTCATAGCCTGCAACCAGGACGGCATCGTCATCGATGGGCTACTCTCAATCACCGGCACGGTCGATTTTTCTGGTAACTTCCAGCAGGTGGCGATGACCTTCAGCAGCCTGGCCACTAGTATCGGCAGCACCAGCGTCACCCTCAATGGCACTCTCGAAGCCAGCTACTCCGGCAACCAGATCACCATCGTCATGAATGTAGCGATGCTCAACGATGGCACCGGGCAGGTCGAAAAGGTCGAGAACTACCTCATCACATACACCAACAACTACTCCTACGCCAGCCTGACTATCTCCGGCCGTTACTACCATCCGGACTACGGTTTTGTGGAGATCACTACCCTCAGCCCCATCCTGATC
>AASF01001776.1 GCA_000168735.1 Candidatus Endoriftia persephone str. Hot96_1+Hot96_2
TTGATCAGACTCGGGTCAGCCTGCAGATCCTCGACGAGGAAATGGTAGTAGAGCCCGCCCCCCATGATTAGCAGATCGCGGAAGATCACCGCCATCACCAGCCACACTGGCAATAGGTCGAGCGCCCCCAACACCAGAAACGAGCTCATCAGCAACGCCTTGTCGGCAAGCGGATCGAGCAGGCCGCCGAGCCGACTCTGCCAGCCAAACTGCTTGGCAAGAAAGCCGTCCAGCCCGTCGGAGATACCGGCCACCGCAAACAGCATCAGAGCGACGCCAAACTCCCGCACAAACAGCAGCCAGACCACCGGAACGGTCATCAGGATGCGCAGAAAACTGATCAGATTGGGGATATCCCGGGCTTTCACGAGGGAGCCTCTGAACGAATCATGGGCGGCAGCCTTGCGGCCAAAATCCCCCGCTGCTGCGTTACACCCAAGGGCATTTCCTGCGAGCAAAATCTTGGCAATGGACTCGCTATTACGCCGCACAGGGATGTGCAAGTATCGCGGAGATAGGATATCGTTGAGCGGCCCTGCGATTTCCGCGCTTACAGCGAAAAATTTGGCCTCACAATTCTGCGTCGCCCAGATTCATTCAGAGGCTCCCTAACGCAACCGATATTCCAGACTCTGCTGATCCAGGCTCAGCGCCGTAGCCGCACTCTCAGCCAACGGCGCCTCAACGACCACCGGCTCCAACACCCCGGCCAGGCGAATACCACGCCGCAACGCCTCACGTCCGGCCTGGACCCGGGCAAGGAAGCTGACCCGATCGGGCTCCGACCTGCAGCAGATCGAGCTGTTCGATCATCACCAAGGTTTTGAGATAGTCACGCACCAGTACATAGTCGGCGAGACGTTCAACACCAGCGATACGAATACGCAGGGTGCCCGCATCCAGGGCGCCGGCTTTCGGGGCAAACCGGGCCACCAGCAGATTGCCCGCCTGCTCCACACCCTGTTGCGCCAGCTGCTGCCGGTTGGCGCCATCCGCCTGCCAGCTGCTGGCACCCTCGGCATCGTAGAGGGTCCAGTCGGCACTCCAACTGTTGGCTGCCAGGCGACGCAACCGTCCAACCAGCACCACATCAGGGAGGTAGCGCTCTGAGGCGCTGCGGATGTTCTGTTCGAACAGCCCCCAGATATCGCTGCTCTGGATCGCCGTCTGGTCCTCCAGATCCATCAGAGGCACCAGCAACGGCAGACCCCGCTGCTGCGCCACCACCTGCATCGATTCGCGCAGCTCGGGCTCCATTTCCGGCTGATAGAGCGTACGTTGCCGGCCATTATCGAAAGAGAGCCAGACCAGGGTGGAGGGGCGTTCGCTACCCCAGGCGGGCAATCCATTGTCCCGTAGCAGCCGGTTCACCGCCCGCTCATCGAAACGCACCCACAGCAGCCGGTCCGGCTGCGCGGCGGCCCCCTCGGCGACAGGCTGCGCCGCGGCCTCACCAGTCGGCGGAGGCGGCAAACATACGGTAACGATACTGCTGCACATAGCGCGGCGCGCAGCTTCTGTACGCTGTTGAACCAATCGAAGACGAGCAGCTCCCGCTCACCGGTGGCTTTCACCAACATGCGGGCGAAGGCCTCGCGGATCCCCGCTGAGCGCACTGCGGCACTCTGCCCGGCTACCGGCACTTCGGCTTCATAGATACCCTCGACCCGTTCGGCGAACACCTGCCCCGGCAGCAGCGCCGACAGCACCAGCAGAACCCACACGCTATGCCAGCTCATCATCTCTCTATTCCCCAATCTCTTTTCTCCCCAGCCAGGGGACTGAGCCGGATTCTAGCCTGCAGCGCAGTAGCTGTCTAAACCCGCGCCGCACAAGCCAATATCTGCTAGAATCCCCCGCCATTCAATCCCCCCTGCAGCAGCGGAGCCAGAGCGTGGAACACGAGTCCAACAAGCCGTCTGAAAGCGGCCTCAGCTACCGGGATGCGGGCGTCGATATCGATGCCGGCAACAGCCTGGTGGAACAGATCAAACCGATCGTCAAACAGACCTTCCGGCCCGGCGTATTGAGCGGCCTGGGCGGCTTTGGTGCGCTGTTCGAGCTGCCGCTGGATCGCTACAGGGAGCCGGTGCTGGTCTCCGGCACCGACGGCGTCGGTACCAAACTAAAGCTGGCGCTGGCGCTCAACAAGCACGACACCATCGGCATCGATCTAGTGGCAATGTGCGCCAACGACATCGTGGTGGCCGGTGCCGAGCCGCTGTTCTTTCTCGACTACTACGCTACCGGCAAGCTGGACGTGGATACCGCCACCGAGGTGGTGCGCGGCATCGCCCAAGGCTGCAAGCTAGCCGGCGCAGCGCTCTCCGGCGGCTGAAACAGCAGAGATGCCGGGCATGTATGGCGAGGGCGACTACGATCTAGCCGGTTTCTGTGTCGGTGTAGTGGA
>AASF01001775.1 GCA_000168735.1 Candidatus Endoriftia persephone str. Hot96_1+Hot96_2
ACTCGATCTCGAAAAGCTCATCCAGGAGAGCCTGGATCTGCCCCAGTGAGAGTTCAGGTTGCGGCGCCATGATCCGAGCAAATGCTAATCAGAAGAGTGAGGCGCTCAGCTCGTTTGACCGCCGTCAGCATGTCGGCATCATCGGTCAGGGTCTGGGCGATAGCGGCACGGCAGGCGTTGACTGGCTCGATCCCGGAGTGGGATCAGCTTTGTCCGTGTGCACCAACAGGCGGGTTGAGGCCCCTTCGTCGAGGCCGCTGCCCTTGAGATTGCGGGTCATCTGCGCGAACCGCACCAGCCGCCCGGCCACATCCGCATCAACCCCCGACTGTGCGCAGATGATCCGCTGCTCCAGCTCCGCATCGGGGTAATTGAACTCCAGTGCGATGAAGCGCTGGCGGGTACTCGGTTTGAGATCCTTCAGTACGCTCTGGTAGCCGGGATTGAAGGAGATCGCCAAGCAGAAGTCGCTGCCCGCCTCGAGCAGTTCGCAACACCTTCTCCATCGGCAAGACGCGCCGGTCGTCGGCCAGCGGGTGGATCACCACGGTGGTATCCTTGCGCGCCTCCACCACCTCGTCGAGGTAGCAGATGGCGCCGGCACGCACCGCCGCCGCCAGCGGACCGTCGACCCATACCGTCTCGCCACCCTCGACCAGAAAACGCCACCACCAGGTCGGAGGCGGTCAGATCATCGTGGCAGGAGACGGTGATCAGCGGGCGTTTCAGACGCCATGCCATGTGCTCCATGAAACGGGTCTTGCCACAGCCAGTCGGCCCCTTGAGCAGGATCGGCAACTGGTTGCGATAGGCCACCTCGAAGATCTCGATCTCGTCCCCCACCGGCTCGTAGTAGGGTTCGCTCTCAACAAAATACTCTTCCGGCTTCAGGGTGCGTGCGTCCAACTCTTTATCCTTATCTCTATGGCTGGCCCACGCTAACCTCAGCCCCGGTTGGAGGCAAGCCGATAAGCCATGAATGCGCCGTGGGAATCCAGCCAGGCAGGAACCGGCAGTGACAAAACCCTGCAGAGAACCTTGTTTTATTAGCAGCTACTAATAAAGCATAACCGCTTTCTATCAAACCATTGGAAAATTCGATAGGGAATAGGGGGCATTCATATAGAAGGGAGGCGCGAAGACGCGTATCGTAGCGGATCCAGAATCCGGGGGCGTGGAAACGCGCCGTCAATCATGAAATAACCTAGCGATCAAGTCAAGCTATTGGCTCGCTCACTGTTTCACATTGAAACAGCCATTCCGCGACGGAGGAAGATCCACTGACGGAAGTAATCGCAACCAACGAAGACCCATTCCTGGTGGTCGGCGGTGGCATCACNGCGGCATGACCGCCGCCATTGAAGCTGCCCGAGACCGGAAAACAGGTCGTACTGGTTGAAAAANGCGCCCCTATGTCGGCGGCCGCGTCACCCAAATTGTACAAATACTTTCCCAAGCTCTGTTTCCCGACCTGTGGTCTGGAGATCAACCAGCGTCGGGCCAAGATGAACCCCAACCTCAACATCATCACGATGGCCGAGGTAACCGACATCAAGGGCGAAGCTGGCGACTACACCGCCAACCGTTAAGATTAGGCCCCCGCTTACATCAACGAAAAGTGCACCGGCTGCGGCGACTGTGGTCGCGCTGTCGAGGCCGAGTTCGACGACGAGTACAACTACGGCTTAGGCAAACGCAAGGGCGCCTACCTGCCCCAAACCATGGCTCACCCACAACGCTACGTCATCGACCCCGCCATCATCGGCACCGATGACGCACAAGAAGGCGGCGGAAGCCTGCAAGGTCGGCGCGGTCGATCTGGAGATGCCGGAAGAGACCATCGAACTGAAGGCCGGCGC
>AASF01001774.1 GCA_000168735.1 Candidatus Endoriftia persephone str. Hot96_1+Hot96_2
CACCGATTCCGGTCTGAAATACGAAGACCTGCAGGAGGGCGATGGTGCTGCTGCAGAGAATGGGCAGCGGGTTTCGGTGCACTATACGGGCTGGCTGACTGATGGCAGCAAATTCGACTCCTCCCTGGATCGCAACCAGCCATTCAGCTTCTCGCTCGGGCGCGGCATGGTGATCCGTGGCTGGGATGAAGGGGTTGCCGGAATGAAGGTGGGCGGCAGGCGTAAGCTGACGATCCCGCCGCAGCTCGGCTATGGTGCCGCCGGGGCAGGCGGGGTGATTCCACCCAATGCGACACTGGTGTTCGAGGTAGAACTGCTGGCGGTGGATTGAACCCTATGCCGGAGTTGCCACAATCCCGATTGATCTCCGCCCAGGTTGCGCTGGCACTGGAGGAAGACCTGGGGTGCGGTGATCTCACCGCATTGCTGATCGATGCCGGTTCGGTCTCCCGGGTGGAGGTGATCTGTCGTGAACAGGCGGTGTTGTGTGGCTGCGCCTGGTTTGACGAGACCTTCAGGCAGCTCAATCCGGCCATCGAGATCGAGTGGCTGGCAGCAGATGGCGAGCGGTTGCAGGCCGGTGCGACGGTCTGTCGTCTGCAGGGTGACACCCGTAGTCTGCTCAGCGGCGAGCGTACGGCGCTGAACTATCTGCAGACCCTGTCGGGCACGGCGACCCTGGCGCGGCGCTACGCCGAGCAGGTCGCCGGTACTGGGGTGCGCATTCTTGATACCCGCAAGACCCTGCCGGGACTGCGCTTGCAGCAGAAGTATGCAGTGGTCTGTGGCGGCGGCAGCAACCATCCGCATCGGCCTCTACGATGCCATCCTGATCAAAGAGAACCATATCCGGGCGGCCGGCTCGATCGAAGCCGCACTGGAGGCAGCAGTTGCCAGCGTTGCCGAAGGGATCCCGATCGAGATCGAGGTAGAGTCTTTGGATGAACTGCAACAGGCGCTGGCGGCCGGTGCCGCACGGGTGTTGTTGGACAATTTTCCGCTCCCGCAGCTGCGGGCAGGCGGTCGCCCTGAGTGCTGGGCAGGTTCGCCTGGAGGCTTCTGGCGGGGTGACGCTGGAGACGATCCGGCAGATTGCCGAGACTGGTGTGGATGATATCTCGGTGGGAGGCCTCACCAAGGATCTGGTTGCTGTTGATCTGTCGATGCTATTTATCTAATGCTCAGGCCTTCTCGTCGAGTAGCGTACCGAGCGTCTCATCCGCGTGCTTGATCACTTGCACAGCGGCACCTGCCTTTGATGGGCGTGCTGTTTCATCTCGAGCAGGGCGCGTGAGAGATCGCTGGGTGTTAGCTGTCTTGTTGCCCCGGAGTGGCATTGCTGATGCTGGCGGCGACCCGGGCGCATTCCCTGAAAGCTGCGCTGGATTCCCTGCAATGCCGGTGTGACGATCGATTGAATGGGCATGCTTTGCCACCCCCCATCACCTGTTTCATCCCCTATGCCGGCAAGCCGGGCTTGATCTTGAGTGGCTGCGGGTAAGATTGTGACTTTTGTGAGTAAGGCAGGGAAAGCGCTTCGCCTGGCAGGTCTCCTCGTCAGGTCCAGCGGTGCAAGTGCTGGAAATACCAGTCGCAGACCACTCAGCTGAAATCGCTGGTCGGGGGGGGCGCTCTGGCGAAAACTGCTGCGCCGTAGCACTCGCTGGGTGTGTAGCGAGCCGCCTCGCAATACCCCCATATCCGGTGTGAAGGCACTGCTGGAGACGCTCTCGTCAGGGAAGGGCTGGAACTCGGGGTAGCCGTGAAAGTCGTTTTTACACCACTCCCAGCTACGGCCGAAGTCGCGCAGCACCTTGGTGCGGACTGCTATCTCCCACTGGTATTCGTGCTGTACCACAGCGCCCTCGTAGGGCTTGCCTTGGGACGAGACCCAAGCGGCGAAGGCGCGCGCCTCATGGCGGTTGATGCCGGCAAGCGGTTCATCGGCCATCAGATCGATGGCGCCATTGAGGCCGATCTGGTACCAGTTCCCGTTGGCGTCATGGCGCCAATACTCGGGTGCCTTGCAGTCGGTTTGCGCCAGCCAGTTGCTGCCTGCCTTGTCCCAGTGTTCGGGCGTGGCGTAGCCGCCGGCCTGCATGAACGCAAGGTATTGGCCATTGCTGACTGGTGACAGAGCGATACGGAAGCTGCTCAGCTCCACTAACTGAGGTGGTAGTTCATTATCGTAGGCGGAGGGCAGATGGCGTGAGCCGATGCGATAGTGGCCCTGCGACAACTCCTTGGTCTGCCACTCGATTGGCCTGGGTTGCAGCGGATGCTTGGTCTGGTGGTCCGGTGCGGCCAGCTGCAGCTGGCGCTGGTTGAGCACCAGCAGCATCTGCTCGTAGAGCTTGGCCTGTTCCTGCACCAGAAACCACTGCAGTCGCTCGTTCTCCAGTAGTGGACTGGAACCCAGCATGCTGGGGTTGGCGAGGCGCATCAGATGGTCGTCGCGGACCTCTGCGGCCCAGTTGCGCAGGTGGTCGCTGGGGGGGAGCTGGGCGCACTGCGCCTCGAGAGAGAGATCGCCAGGAGTGAAGAGCTGGCTGACGCGCTGTGTGAGGCTGTCGTCACCGGCGAGCTGCTCCCGCAGCCAGTAGAGTTCCAGATAGACGCCACGCCCAAACAGCCAGTTGAGCGAACCCAATTGCGGATGGTACTGACGTTTGGCCTCTTCAGGCGTTACCGATGCCAGCAGTTCGTCCTGCATCTCGTAGAGGTTGCTGAGGGTTCCCAGTATGGAGGGTGCGGTCATGCGAGGCGTCTCCGTGTCTGTTGCAACCCGCTATGGTAGCGGAACGGCACAGGGATCGGAAATTGGCCGGATACCACTCAGGAGAGATCCTGGTGGTCTGTTATTCAGGTTGGTCGCGAGAGGAAGATGGGTGCGGGTTGATGTGAGAGATTCCAGCTTGGTTTGCGCATGCCAAGCTGGAGTCTCTCATCGGTCTGGGAAGGGATCAGACGCAGCCGGTCGGCTTGGGCAGCCCGCCATATTTGGTGATCGGCTTCATTGGGCCGGTCAACCAGAGCTTGAACATCTCTTTCTGGTTGGCTCCCAGGTATTTGGAAAACTTGCGGATCGGCGGCACTGTTGAGTGCTCTTCGTAGTACTCGCGGGCTTTCAGCATCTGTTCCCAGCGCTCACCAGAGAGGTCGAAGTCGTCCGCTTCGGCCATTGCCTTGGCGATCTCTGGTGTCCAGAGATTCATGTCGGTCAGATAGCCGTCGCCGTCGCGTGTAGGGATTTCAATGCTCATGCTCAATACTCCAGGATAGGTTATAACCAACTAATTTAGTCAGGATTTAGATGAA
>AASF01001773.1 GCA_000168735.1 Candidatus Endoriftia persephone str. Hot96_1+Hot96_2
AATTTAGCGGCCGCGAATGTACCTTGATCCTTCACCAGCCCCTGCTCCACCAGCTGCTCCACCAACTTGTCGCCCAGCCCTTCGCATATCGAGAGCCTTGCGACTGGCGAAGTGTTTGATCGCTTCCTTGCGCCTGGGCCGGACAATAGAGGCCGCCGCTGCAACGGGCCACCGCCTCCCCCTCCGGACGCACCACCTCGGAGCCGCAGACCGGACAGAGCTTCGGCAGCTCCACCGGCTTTGCTGTGCGGACGGGCGTCGCTCAGGCAGCACCCGCACCACCTCGGGGATCACATCCCCGGCGCGTCGCACATAGACGGTATCACCCGGCCGCACATCCTTGCGCAGCACCTCATCCATATTGTGCAGGGTTGCATTGCTGACCGTAACGCCGCCGACAAAACACCGGCTGCAGGCGTGCCACCGGGGTGATCGCACCGGTGCGTCCCACCTGGGAACTCCACCGCACTCAACCCGGGTCAGTTCCTCCTGGGCGGGAAATTTATAGGCAATGGCCCAGCGTGGTGCGCGAGCGATAAATCCTAGCTGCTTGCTGCTGCTCGAACCAGATCGACCTTGAATACCACCCCCGTCGATCTTCATAATTCAGATGCTCCCGTTGCGCCTCAATGCGTTGGTAATAGTCAACTATGCCATCGACACCATCGACCTGTTCAAGCAGCGGCGAGACCGGCAGACCCCAGTCGCGCAGACGCAGGATGCTCTGTGATTGGCTCTGCTCCAGCGGTCCGCCCGCGATCTCACCGAAGCCATAGCAGAAAAAGGCCAGTGGCCGTTGCGCGGTGATGCGTGGATCGAGCTGACGCAGGCTGCCGGCCGCCGCATTACGCGGATTGACAAACTCTTTCTCTCCCTGCTGGCGGGCGGCCTCGTTCAACCGTGCAAAGCCCGCCTTGGGCATGAAGATCTCGCCACGCACCTCCAACACCGGAGGCACATCGTCACCAATCAGCCGCAGCGGGATCGCCTTGATGGTACGCACGTTGGAGCTCACATCCTCGCCGCTGCTGCCATCCCCCCGGGTAGCCGCCTGCACCAATCGCCCCTGCTCATAGCGCAGGCTGATTGCCAGTCCGTCCAGTTTTGGTTCAGCGGCGTAGATCAACGACGCATCAGCCGCCAGCCCCAGCTGATCGCGAACCCGTCGATCGAACTCATTGATCTTTTGCGCGTTGAAGGCGTTATCCAACGAGAGCATCGCCACTCGGTGGTGGACTTCAGCAAACCCCTGCAACGGCTCACCGCCGACCCGTTGGGTCCGGGGAGTCGTCACTCAGCAGTTCGGGGTGTTCCGCCTCCAGCACCTGCAGCTGCCGCATCACCCGGTCATATTCAGCGTCGGGGATCTGCGGAGCGTCGTAGACGTAGTACTGACGATTGTGGAAGCGGATCTGCTCGCGTAATGCCTCGATCTGGGCCTCGGCCTCACTGCCTTGGCTCATCCCTTGCTCCGAGCGAGGCGGACCTTACGGCCATGTTCGGTGATCTGTTCTCGCATATGCTCGATAGTCTGGCGGGTCTAGCACACTGCGGCTCTGATCATGTAGCTCACCACCGAGGCGGGCAGCGAGCTGCTCGGCGGTCTTGAGCATGTCGTTGAAGATCGCCTGACCATCCTGCGGGCCGGGCAGCTGGGCAAAAAAAGCGAGCCCCGCGGGTCTTGAATCCGCCCATCTGGCCAAGAGGAAAGGTGCCGGGTTCGGCCAGGTTGGCGACGGTGTAGACTACCCGCCGGCTGCCATCTCCGGTAAGGCGGTGATACACCTTCATCTTGCCCGGCTGCAATCCGGCCGCACTCAGCGCACGCTCCAGCGGCTCACCATCGAACCAGTCGCCCCGGTGCAGCAGGTGGATCTGCAGGATCAGGTGGGGTACATCTAGCGGTGAGGTCTCATCCACCTCTAGGTGGATCTCCTCCTGCGGTTCCTGCTCGTCAGTCGCAGAAAAGGCCCGATCGAAGGGGCTCAGATCGTCATCCAGGCTGGAGTCTAGCTGACCGAGAGAGAGCTCATCGGGATCACCCACAGGCTTGGCGAAAGCACTCTCGATGGAACTCTCATCAGCCTCATCCAGCTCGGCTTCGAGTTTCTGTCGGGCTTGCTCCCGCGCATCTTTTCGGTTGAGCCGGTCCCAATAGTAGATGGCGATCAGAAATAGGAT
>AASF01001772.1 GCA_000168735.1 Candidatus Endoriftia persephone str. Hot96_1+Hot96_2
TGCTCTATACCGAGATGATCACCACTGGGCGCGCTGCTGCACGGCGATGCAGGAGCGGTTCCTCGAGTTTGATGTCAGCGAGCACCCGGTGGCAATTCAGCTCGGCGGCAGCAACCCGGCGGGAGCTTGCCGAGGGCGGCGCGGGCTGGCCGAGACGGCGGGCTACGATGAGGTCAACCTCAATGTCGGCTGCCCTTCAGACCGGGTACAAAACGGCATGATCGGCGCCTGCCTGATGGCCCATCCTGAGCTGGTGGCCGACTGTGTACGGGCGATGAAGGAGGCGGTCTCCATCCCGGGTCACCGTGAAGACGCGCATCGGCATCGATGACAACGACAGCTACGCCGCGCTACAGGGATTCGTCGCAGCTCAGATCGGAGCGGGATGCGACCACTTCATCATCCACGGCCCGCAAGGCCTGGCTGCAGGGGCTGAGTCCGAAAGAGAATCGCGAGGTGCCGCCGTTGCGCCTACGAGATAGTGCAACAATTGAAGCAAGACTTCCCCGAGATGGGCTTTACCATCAACGGCGGCATCCAGACTCTGACGCTGGCCGAGCAGCTGCTGCGAGGGGCTCGACGGCGTGATGATCGGTCGCGAGGCCTACCACAACCCTTGGATCCTGGCGGAAGCAGACCGCCGCATCTACGGCTGACAACCAGCCACAACTGAGCCGGCATCGAAGTGTTGGAGCGGTTCATGCCTGTCTGTCGAGCAACAGCTGCAACGCGGCATCCCGCTCAACCGCATCACCCGCCACATCCTCGGCCTATTCCACGGCTGCCCCGGCGCGCGGGCCTGGCGACGTCTGCTCAGCGAGCAGGCCCACCAGCCCGGGGCTGGCGCCGCGCTGATCGCCGAGGCGGCAGCGCTGGTCCACGGCTCGAACTGATCGCACACAGGCATCAACCCGATGGGAGTGGCTCCCCCTCACCCTGCTCTGCGCCTTCGCCCTCGCCTCAGCGGACGCCCTGACCAAGGCGCGCTTGGGCGGTTTTTCGGCACGCGAGCTGGCCTTCATTCGCCTCTCCCTGGGCCGGACTGCTGGTCTCGCCGGCTGTTGGCTGGCTGCAGCCATTCCCCGCGGCTACCACCGGCCTTCTGCGGGCTGGGTGCTGGCGGCGGTGCCGCTGGAGATCCTTGCCATGCTGCTCTACATGAAGGCGATCCGCGACTACCCGCTGTCACTGACCCTGCCCTACCTTGCCTTCACGCCGGTGTTTGTGATCCCTAGTGGGCTATCTGCTGCTTGGCGAGCGGGTCTCCGGCCAGGGTCTTCTGGGCATCCTGCTGGTGGTGGCGGGGGCCTGGCTGCTCAACTTCGACGAGGCCGACGGCAACAACTGGCGCAGCTGGCTGGAGCCGCTACGGGCGATCCTGCGCCACCCTGGCTCGCTGCTGATGCCTGGTGGTCGCCTTCATCTACAGCTTCACCGCGGTAACCGGCAAAGGAGCGATGCAGTACATGGAACCAGGGTTATTCGGCCCCTTCTATTTTGTGCCTGGTGGGCATGGCGCTGCTGCCACTGCTGGGATTGAAGGCGCGCTCCACCCTCTGCCGGATCAA
>AASF01001771.1 GCA_000168735.1 Candidatus Endoriftia persephone str. Hot96_1+Hot96_2
CTTGATCAGCCCCTGGGTGACGCCGATCAGCTCACGCCGGCGCACGACATCGCCAACCTCAACGAGCGGCGACACATAGAAGTAGCTGGGACCGCATGCCATCGCCATCCTGCACCTCGACATAGCGCAGCTTCCCCTTGATCGGGTGCCGTGGGTCATAGGGGTAGCCGATCTTAGTGACGATCCCGGCACTGACGCTGTAAACCTCCGGAGCCTGCATAGCAGGCGATATCGAGCCCACGGTGGAAACGTGAGCCGCGCGGCGCCATGTAGGCGCCACTACCCTGCTTATCTGATCCTCGAATGGGGGCGCCAATCAGAATCACGACGACCTCGAAAAATCCGGACCGACACGCGGCGCATAGAAGTCACGCTTGGAACCTCTCCATGCGCTGCTCGAGCTTTTGCACGTCAGAACGTAGCCCCTCGATCTGCTCACCCATCACCTGCTGCGTGGCCCACATCACGCCCCCACCGGTCAGTGCCGCGATGATGATGGCCTCGGTGATGCGTGCGACTGACAGCCGTTGCGTCTGTCCTGTACTCAGGATGAAGGGGAGCATCCCGTGCCAATCAATCTCTGGAAGTGCCATGTTTTCCCTGCTTATATGCCCGTGGACCATCGTCAGTCTCGACGCCCTGACAACTACTCAGCCTGGTTCGGATGTTGTTCATTCGCCGCGCTGTCACTTGCGCTATCGGCGTCACCACCCGCAGTCGCTTGCGCGGATTCAAACTCGGCATTTGCACGGCGCAGATCCTCTTCACTGAAGGCCTTAACCAGGGTCACTCGGGTATTGCCGTTGCGCTCGGCCTCTTTCAGCCCCTCATAGTCCTCATCAGAGAGCGCTGGTAGGTGGGCCACAATCTCAGGGACAGTGCGTTCCAGGAGAGCAAGCACGGGGTCTTCTGGTAACAGCACGGACTCGGCTTCTTGCTGGGGGCGCAGATGCGGCGGCACCAGCCGCTCTTCAATCAGCCGGGTTTCACCGGGGAATACAGTCAGGTTGCCGACCGGTAATGGGTTCTTGCCTGGGTTGTGAATGGGGATTTCCATCATCTTGCACTCTGTTCGGTTTTTAAAAGGCCCCTCCCCGCAGGGAGGGGAATCCACCAAGGGAGGATGGAGGATCGGTTACCGCACCACTCGGGTGGTTGCGCTGTAGAGCACCATGGATGTGTGCGCACGCTGCAGCGGCTCTGGCGTTTTCACCACGATGAACTGATCGCCGTAGGCCTGCTTTTCACCGGTGAACAGACCGCTGGGCATTGCGCTCGTTCTCGAGTTCACCCATCGACCAGGGCTTGACCATGCGCAGGCGGGTGGTGCCGCGCTGGCCCATCACCAAGCGCTGATCACCCAGGCTGATGCCTGGGGCTGAGGTGCGGAAGCCGGCCACGTCCTTGATCCGGCCCAGATCACCGTTGGAGGCCAGGTCGGTACCGGGTTTGGCAAAATTGGCGCCGAAGGTCTCCGCCTGCTCGATCTGGGTCATGACGTTGCCGGACATGGCGGCAAAGTTGCACTGGTAGAAGCGGTCGTCCTGGATGACGTTCTTGCGCAGGCCGAAACGGAAGAGGAAGTCGTCCCATTTGGCCTTCTGGGTCAGGCTGCCCAGGTCGGTGTCGAACTTGTAGACGTTGGTGGAGTAGCTATAGGAGACGATGCAGGCCAGACCGTTCGCCGGGGGCGATGATGGCGCCGACCTCATCCACAAAGCTGATCTCGCCATGATTGTAGTTCATCACGTAGTAGATGCCAGCAACCTGGGTGCCTGAGCCGTCGTATTCTTCACGCGCCACGCTATCGTAGGTGACAGTGATCGGGTTGAGGGTGGACCCCACCTGATTGCCCTGCAGATCAAACGCTTTGCGCGGTCGAACCACGGGAAACTGAGCAAGAGGGAAGATGGTTTTTGCGCCATCAAAGCCGCCAGCGATATTTTCGCTGCTGACGGTGGCTGCCGCGTACTCATCAGCGGCATTCAGCAACTCATTGTGCAGCAGCATGTCGGTGTCTTCCGCGATGATGCGGGAGGCGTTGTTGCGATTCTCGGAGACCGCATCCCAATTGATGCGACCAGCCTGCATCAGGTAGCGCAGCTCGTCGGAGACCAGGAAGGAAAGCTTCTGTGGAATCGGCCGGGCCTCGCAGCGTGGTCTGCTTGACGCCAGCCCGCTGGATGCCCTGCCCCTCATAGCGGCGCACTGCATCAGCACCGGCACCCGTGGTGTCACGATAGCTGTAGGGGATCTCGATCACTGCACCAAAGGGGGCGGTGCCCACATCCACCAGCAGGGTGCCGCGCAGCTGGTAGAGAGCCTCGCGGATGACGGTGCGCTCGAAAGCAGCAGGCAGCACCACGTCTGAGACGTTGCCATCACCGGCAGCCAACCGCACCGACTCGTCATGCAGGCGCCGGGCATTCTGCCGATCGAACTCGGCCAGCACCTGCTCGGCCAGGGCCTTGTTCTCTTCCTGCAGCGTGCCGTCGGTGGCGGCGTAGCGACGGGAATCAGGCAGTTTGGTGATGCCAAGTCGCTGATCGGCATGTTCCTGGAGCTGTTTGATCGCGTTGGAGTCGCCGCCCTGAATGTGCACAGAACCACCAACACCGGGTGGTTCCCCAACCCAGGCCAGCCAGCTTTGACGCGGCGCCTCATCTGGTTACCTAGGCGGATCTGATTATCGGCCAGAGCCTTGATCTGAGGCTCGCTCATCTCGGCGGTGATC
>AASF01001770.1 GCA_000168735.1 Candidatus Endoriftia persephone str. Hot96_1+Hot96_2
TTCACCCTCAAGTCAGGACGCATCAGCCCCTACTTCTTCAATGGCGTGGCCTGTTCAACACTGGCGCAGCTCTGGCGCGATTGGGGCGCTACTACGCCCAAACTATCGTCGACTCCGGCATCGAGTTCGATCTACTCTATGGCCCCGCCTACAAAGGCATCCCGCTGGCGGCGGTGACTGCCGCCTCGCTCTATGAGCAGCACCAGATCGACATCCCCTACGCCTTCAACCGCAAGGAGGCAAAGGATCACGGCGAGGGCGGCATAGTCGTCGGTCACGCCCTGGAGGGGCGCATCCTGATCATCGACGATGTGATCTCAGCCGGCACCTCGGTACGCGAATCGGTGGAGATCATCCGCGACCTGGGGGCCACCCCGGCCGGAGTGGTAATCGCCCTCGACCGCCAGGAGCGCGGCCAGTGGTGAGCGTTCGGCAATTCAGGAGGTGCAGAACGACTACGGCATGCCGGTCAGCTCCATCGTGCAGCTGGAGCAGCTGATCGAGTATCTGCAGGCGAGCCCCGATTCCGCTGAATCACTGCAGCAGATCCGCGACTACCGGGAGCGCTACGGGATCTGAGTGGAGCAGGAGCGGCTCAGCCAATCACCAGCTTCGTTCCCACCGGCAGGGTGAACACCTCAAAGGCTCGCTTGATCCAACGGTTGGCCTTGGTGATGGAGAGATGCGCCCCCAGATAGACGCCCAGCAGTGAACCTGCCAGCAGCACCGGCAGCCACTCCCACTGGATCTCTCCGAGCAGGCTCAGGGTCAGTGCGCCAGAGCCATTCCAGAACATGCCGACCAGCACCAGGGTATGCGCCACCGCCGTGCGGTAATCCATGCCAAACCAGCGCACCAGCCAGAGGGTCACGAACAGCCCTGTCCCTGAGGTCAAAGAACCGTTGAGAAAGCCAATACAGAATAGTCCCAATCCGCCAAGCAGATATCCCGGCAGGTCACGATGAGCCGGGCAGTACTCCTGGCCCAATGAGCGCTTCAACAGCGAGTAGACTCCCAGCCCAAGGGTCAAGATGCCCAGCGCCACCTCGGCAACCCGGTCCGGGACCCGCAAGATCAGGCTGGCACCAAGGATTACGCCGGGGATACCCGACAACAGCAGAAACAGCGAGAACCACCACTCCAGTCCAACCTTCATGCAGGTGGCGTATCGTCGCCGCCCACCCCCAAAGCGACCGAAGCGACCTTGTGAGTCGCCAACGCCACACCGAACGGCAACCCCAGAAAAATCAATGCCGGCCAATTCCACCAAGCCAGCGCCGCCACCGGAAAACGCCGAAAAGAGATTGGCCAGTAGCGAGATCAGAAAAAGAGTGAACTGTTCCACGGATGGGTGATCTCAGCGAAAATAGGCAATCGATACCATTTGAGGAATGGTGGGAGAAACATTCTAATAGAGTGGGGGAGAAGGGAATTCCAGCCAAAGACAACGATAATAAGGAATTCAAACAGCCAGCCGCTAGGTTCTGTAGACGAAGCGGAGCGAAGTAAAGATTATGGCCAAACTGAACATCTTTTTCAAAACTGGATCTCTGCTAATGGTAGCGCTGGCACTGGCCGCTGCCAGCGCAAAGCAGTGCAGGCCGGCTCTACAAGTGGACCGACGAAGAGGGCCGGATCA
>AASF01001769.1 GCA_000168735.1 Candidatus Endoriftia persephone str. Hot96_1+Hot96_2
GATCCAGGTCGACCTGCACCGAGTGGTTGCCTGAGACTTGAGCTCAAATGCTTGCTCACGCTGTGGCATCAGCAGCCTGGGTGCGGCGTGAGCCGCCGTCGGCAAAATGGGTCAGGATAGGTGCCTCTAGGATGAAGAGCGGCTCTGGCTGGGTCTGGACAACCTTCCCCTGGAGAAGGTAGCTACCGTTCTTCTGAGAGCTGAGCTGTAGATCGCGCAGCTCAAGCCGCGGGGCACCGGTACGGCCGGTCCACTGCTCGAAAAACTCCCCCAGATCCCGCTTGCTGACACTCTCGAAGGCCTGTTTTAGCTCTTGGTATCCGGCCTGTTTAAAGCGGTTGTCGGTATAGAAGCGGCGCAGCCCTTCGATGAAGGAGTGGTCACCCAGGCTGCGTCGCAGCATGTGAAACAGCATCAGGCTCTTGTCGTAGCCGACCGCTTGGCTCGCCCCAGAGTGGCGGGAGCGGAACTGGCTGAGCGGGAAGTCGTTGCCGGAACGCACAAAGTCGGCATAGCGCAGCAGCCCCGCGCGGCGGTATTCGGCCCCTTTGCCGTGCAGCTCCTTGAGGGCGTGGTCGGCCAGATAGCTGGTTAGTCCCTCGCTCCAGTTGCCGCCGGCATACTCCACATAGACGCCGTTGCCCCACCAGTTGTGTAGGATCTCGTGGGGGTAGGAGGTGTGGATGATGAACGGCAGGCGGATTACCCGCGGTCCAAGCAGGGTGAACGACGGCATGCCGTAGCCGCTCTCCCAGAAGTTCTCCACCAGGGCGAACTTGCGGTAGGGGTAGGGGCCGAGTAGCTCACCTGTAGAGCGCCAGATAGCGATGTGTCGCCTCGAGATAGCGCTGTGCTAGCGCCGCGTTGGGCTGGCGCAGATAGACTTGGGCCTCAACACCCTGCGACTGCTCTCGGTAGAGCTGAAAAGGGGCGGCGATCAGGTAGATGTCGTCTTGCGGTTGGCTGGCCTGCCAGCGGATCTGCCTCTCTGCGTTGGTCTCAGGCCCGTTGCCCTGGCTCACCGCCAGCCAGCCGTCGGGCAGCTCCACCTGGAGGGAAAAGCTCTGCAGTTGATCGCCAAACAGTGGATACCAGGCGACCCCGTTGTCGAGGAAGACTCCGTCCTCGGAGATGGTGCCGCGCATCTGCTGGCGGGAACGCCCTGGGCTCTCCTGCAGCTGGCTGAAGTCGTGCACGATCTTCCCCGAATATTTGAGGGTGAAACGGCGCTGTTTCTCCGGCAGGCTGACCCGGTAGTGGGTCAGCGGCAGCTCGCCCTCTTGGCTGCTGAGCTGGGAGAGTGTCGCGCCGGGGGTTAGAATCTCCACCTGCAACGCCCCATGCAGGATGAATTCGGCGGCGACGCCTGCGGGCAGGGTGATCTGGTCTCTGACTTGCAGGCTGCCGCTTGCCGGATCGAGTTGGATCTCTATCTGATGGTCGATGATAGCGGCCTCAACCCAGCTGGCCGAGAACAGCAGGATAAGCAGGGAACAGAGATGTTTTTTCAAGGTCGGAGAGCCCATGTGGTGAGTCAGGCTTGGAAGATTACCGCGAAACTAAAGGGTTGCAACAGTCGAAGGACAAATGATGTTTATGAAGATGGTGAGAGTGCTGGTGTTCGGTTTGATAGTGATGAGCACTGCTTTGCAGGCACAGGAGAGCAGTGAGAGCGATCAGACAACCAGCGCCGGTGTGCTCGATCTGGCCGCTCTGGATGACATGACGGGGTTGCTGGAGAAGCTGCGGGATCGGCGCGTGGTGTTGGTCGGCGAGACCCACGACCGCTACGATCACCATCTGGCACAGCTGGAGGTGATCAAGGGGATGTATGCGCAGAACCCCGGATATGGCGATCGGCCTGGAGTTTTTCCGAGCAGCCGTTCCAGGCGTGTGCTGGATCGTTTCATCGCTGGCGAGATTGACGAGCAGGGCCTGGTGCGGGAGAGCGAGTATTTTGAACGCTGGCGCTACGACTACCGCCTCTACCGACCAATCTTCCAGTTCGCGCGGGAGCAAGGGCATCCCGCTGATCGCGCTCAATCTGGAGGCTGAGCTGACCGGCAAGGTCTCCAAAGGCGGCATAGAGAGCCTGAGCGAGGTGGATCTGTAGCCGGATTCCACAGCAGATCGACCGCAGCGACGATGCTTACAAGGCTCGCCTGAATGAGATATTCCAGCATCATGCCCATCCCGAAAAGCGCAACTTCGACCACTTCTATGAGGTGCAGCTGTTGTGGGATGAGGGCATGGCCTGAGTGCGCAGCTCGCTGGCTCAACGCGCATCCTGGCAGCCGCATGGTGGTGCTGGCGGGGGCCGGGCATATCATCTACGGCTCAGGCATCCCGAATCGTTTGAAGCGACGCATCGACGGCGATTTGGCGCTGGTGCTGCCGCTGGGTGAGGCGGGCGTCGATCCCACAATGGGCGACTACATGCTGGTGACCCGCAAGCAGACCTTGCCGCGCAGTGGTCTGCTGGGTGTCTATCTTGATACCGAGGAGTCACCGGTCAGGATCAGCGGCTTCTCTGATGGGTAGCGGCGCAGAGTCGGCGGGTGTGCAAGAGGACGACCGGCTGCTCAGTGTCGCCGGACAGCCGGTGGCGAGCTATGCCGATATCCGCTTTGTGCTGATGGAGCACAGCCCGGGAGAGCGGGTGCAGGTCGAGATTCAGCGGGACAATTTTTTTACCGGCACGATGACCCACTCATTGGAAGTGGAGTTGCATTGAGACCAGGAAGTTCTGCCGATCTGGGCGCTGTGCTATGCTGCGCCGCTTTATCGGCACGACCCTTTTATCCATGAAGCGACCTGAACTACTCTCCCCCGGCGGGGACCATCAAGAACCAGCGCTACGCCTTCGCCTATGGCGCTGATGCAGGTTTACGCTGGCACTGCCGCGCTACAGCATGCGGGTGCGCAACAACGACTTCCGCCCGGAGAATCTGCAGATCGGCATCGACGAGGCTCACGCGTTGGGCAAGCAGTTCTTTCTCGCCGCCAATATCATGCCTCAACGGCGCCAAGCTGGAAGACCTTCATCGACGACATGGAACCAGGTGGTGGCGATGGGGCCAGATGCGCTGATCATGTCCGACCCCGGCTTGATCCTGCTGGTGCGCGAGCGCTGGCCAGAGATGCCGATCCACCTCTCGGTGCAGGCCAACACCATGAATGCAGCGGCGGTGCGCTTCTGGCAGCAGCAGGGTGCTGAGCCGGGTGATCCTCTCCCGGGAGCTGTCGCTGGAGGATGTGGCGGAGATCCGCCAGGCGTGCCCCGAGATGGAAATCGAGGTCTTCGTTGCATGGCGCGCTCTGCATCGCCTACTCTGGGCGCTGTCTGCTTTCCGGCTACTTCAACCACCGCAGATGCCAACCAGGGCACCTGTACCAACTGCCTGTCGCTGGGAGTATGGGGTGGGCCAGCCTGGTGGCCGCGCCGAGCCTCTCCGATACTACGCCAGCCGCGTCACCCGTCGGCGGATGGCATCTACTATCTTGGAGGAGCCTGGGCCGCCCCTGGCGAGCTGATTGCCGGTGTTCGAGGATGAACACGGCACCTACATCATGAACTCCAGTGATCTGCGCGCGGTGGAGCACGTGCAGCGGCTGGTGGAGATCGGTATCGACTGCCTGAAGATCGAGGGGCGCACCAAGTCCCACTACTACACCGCCCGCACTACCCAAGTCTACCGTCAGGCGATCGATGACGCCGTCGCTGGCCGCCCATTCCGCCCTGAGCTGATGGCCGATCTGGAGAGTCTCGCCAACCGTGGCTACACTGACGGCTTCTACCAGCGCCATGAGAGCCAGGAGCTGCAGAACTACCGCTTCGGCAGCTCCCAGACAACGCGCCAGCAG
>AASF01001768.1 GCA_000168735.1 Candidatus Endoriftia persephone str. Hot96_1+Hot96_2
CCTTGATCCCGCTGATCGACGAGAGCGAGTTCCCAGGAGAGATTGCCCTATGGCTCGCGTATCTCGCTTGGCGTTTCTGAATCGCAATCTGTGCGTGCCGGTGCAGGAGGACGAGGCGGGCCTGATGGTGGCGATGGCCGATCCGGATAACCCCTACCTGCTTGAGGCCCTGAAGATGGTCTCGGGTTGTGAGGTGTNGTGCCGCGGGTCGTGGGTTGGTGTCGGAGATCGAGGCCCGCCTTCCGGCAGCGCTACACCGAAACCGATGAGGAGGCGGCTGCCAGGAGGGAGGTGGGGCGTCTTGGCGCGGTTGGCGATGATGATATCGAGCACCTCAAAGAGTTGGCCAGTGAGGCGCCGGTCATCAAGCTGGTGAACCAACTGATCCAGCAGGCAGTAAACCAACAGGCGTCAGATATCCATATCGAACCTTTCGAGCAGAGCTTGAAGGTTCGATACCGCATCGATGGCATCATGCGTGAGATTGAGGACGCCCCAGCCGAGGTTGCTGCGGCGGTTGTTTCGCGGGTCAAGATATTGGCGAATCTGAATATCGGCCGAGCGGCGGTTGCCACAGGACGGTCGCTTTAAGATAAAGGTCAAGGGCGTCTGGCTCGATCTGCGGGTATCGACCGTACCGACAGTGTATGGCGAGAGCGTGGTGTTGCGGTTGCTGCACAGTGAGGGCGCAGGGGGGGACTTTAAGTGCTTGGGCTTTACCCGTGAGCAGGAGGAGAAGCTGCGTGCTGCCCTGTCGATCCCGCATGGCATCATCCTGGTGACTGGCCCCACTGGGAGCGGTAAGACCACCACCCTCTATGCGGCGCTGAATCACCTGAACAACCCCGGACGGAAGAATTCCCTTTCCGTGNNGAGGATCCGGTCGAATATAACATCGACGGCATCAACCAGATCCAGGTTAAGCCACAGATCGGCTTGACCTTCTCCAACGCCCTGCGTTCGATCGTGCGGCAGGATCAAGGG
>AASF01001767.1 GCA_000168735.1 Candidatus Endoriftia persephone str. Hot96_1+Hot96_2
TTAACGAATTCGCCCTTGATCCGGCACATCGCGCAATACGAAACCCAATCCCTTGCCCGGACACCGGTTCAACGAGGTCGAGCCATGCCATTACTCTGGGCCAGTCTCGCCGCGAGCGTCTAGGCACGGCCGCGCAATGACTTCAGATCGCTGGGACTGGCGTCGTTAGGAAGGCTCGGTAGTTCTGAACCGGGATCAGTGGACTCACTGTCATCATCTTCAACCTGACCGGGACCAGCTTCGTTATCGGAAGCTGGATGATCCGGCAATTCACGCGATGATTCATCAGTGGATGTTCGGTCAGTGCTGGATGTGGCCGAACTGGAAACATCCGGACTGTCATTGTCCTGATCGATATGAACGCCGGATGAGTCATCTGCAGTGCCCTCTGGTTCAGGTGTTTCCTCTGGAACCTCTTCGATCTCCGGGATCACCAGTTCCCGGCCGGCCCAGTTCGGCATCGAGCATCACGCGCACGGTATGTATGTTGACATCCAATGCAGCAGCAATTTCAGATTCCAGGGCACTGCGCAGCACATCGGTATCCCAGTCGAGACTATCATAGCGGCGGCATAGTGTTGTGAAGACTTCATCAAAATCGTCTGCGGGCTCGTAACACCGATCACGCCAGATCGTGTAAGCGGCACGTTCCAATCTTCGAATACGTTCCACATGAGGCCTGCCGAGTCCACTTTCGAGTGCAATGGGAATGACCGGCAACAATCGACGGACTGTGTATTCCATCTGGGAAATTCGCGCCTGGGTAATGCGATATCCAGCACGGCGGAGTTCTGCTTCGAGACGTCGTTGAGAGATCACATCGAGACTGAGTTCTTCCGCCCAGCAATTTTTGCGCTTCGCAAACCGCGCACGCCTTATCGATGAAGGTGAGACTTCCGCGAAGGTCGTTCTCCCAAAGATGCGCCAACAGCACATCAGATTCACAGCACCAGGGCTTGAACAGGCAGGGTACTGTGGCGTAACGCGGATCACCGGTCTCGGCAAACAACTCCTTCAATATGATCAGGCGCGGTATTACCGCCTGCATGGACAATATAGTCCGTAGCATCAGACCGTTGCGTAACCACCAGTGGTTGATCCAGACCGGTGTTACGAATCGAGTCCCTAATCCGGTCATATTCTGGATTGCGGCCATGCCGCGGATTGTGCTCGTAGGGCTGGATTTGTGAGATATCGATCATCTGTGGCGTCGAGCTGGTAATTACTTCTGCCTGTCGTGAACCCAGCGTATTCTCTAGCGATGTTGGGGTTTTTCCGGCCATTACTTATCCCCATCCCTGCAGAAAGGTACACCGCGGAATATCGGTGACGATCTGGCCGAAAAGCTGGAGCGCGGAATGGGCAAATATGAGGGCTGGATGGACGAACCACATCCGGATAAATGGGACCAGTCACACATTGCTGGAATGGATGTCAATGCACACCTCGGGCCAGACATCCGCAGCCTCTGTCCGGTGATCTCCTGGGTGCAGGCCGGCGAATGGATGGAAATCGCGGAAGGTTTCGAGCCACACTACGGCCAGGAGCTACTGCCCTGCCCGGTCAGTTACAGCAATGATTCCTATGTCCTGCACGTGCGCGGCATCAGCATGGAACCAAAGTTCCATGACGGTGACCTGATCTTCTTGGATCCTCATAATCGACCCGGTTCATGGAAAATATGTCGTCGTGATGATTGAAGACACTGCGGAGGCCACCTTCAAACAGCTTATTGTCGAGGAAGGGCGTCAGTACCTAAAGGCACTGAATCCGGAATGGCCTAACCCTATCATCGAAGTCGATCAGAATGCCCGGATTTGTGGCGTTGTAGTGTTTAAGGGGGAGATGGCATAAGACAAACAAACTCCTATCTGTAAACCCAGCTACGCAGATAGGAGCCCCCTTTGAAATAAGAAGATTGCTACAATATATTCTGTGTTACCGGTGGTAGAGGCATTTCTTCCTTCAAAGACAGATCGTCGTAGTAAAAACGTTTGTAACGCTTTATTACAGCTAACGATATCTGATCTTCAGTACGGATAGCAGGCCGCAACTTCCATTCCAGCAACTGCGTAAAACAGCAGCATACGCATTTATCGCATTTTTGGCTATGCTTGAATCTCCACCAAACCCAGCGGGCAATAAACTGTAGTAGTCGCGACCTGATCTGACAGTTACCGGTTCCGATGGTGTGACTGTCAGGTCAAATTCAGCCTACGAACTTTGCCTGCCAGATTTGTTTTCCGTCTTCCAGCGTGGCCAATGGTGTGCGGCCACAGCACATCTTTCCCTGATGTGTCCGCTGCTCATTGTAGTACAGTAGCCACTCGTCGAGATTCTGTTGTAGGCTTNCTAGATCGGCGTACAGATTTTCCTGAATGTCACTG
>AASF01001766.1 GCA_000168735.1 Candidatus Endoriftia persephone str. Hot96_1+Hot96_2
TATCGCAGGAGCGAACCATCCGCCATGTGCCTCGGTATCCCCATGCAGATCAAATCGATCGACGGCTTCACCGCCCGCTGTGAAGCCAAAGGTATCGAGCGCGATGTCAGCCTCTTCATGCTACAGCACGAGGACCCTGCAGCCTGACGACTTTGTTGTGGTCCACGTCGGCTATGCAATTCAGAAAGTAACACCTCAAGAGGCCCGCTCCGCCTGGGAGATCTACGACGAGATGTTGAGAAAACTCGATCAGGATGCATGAACTTGCAGTCTGCCAGGCACTGATGCGGCAGGTCGATGAGATAGCGACCCGTGAAGCTGCCGAGCGTGTTACCCGAATCATCCTGCAGATCGGCCCCCTCTCCGGGGTGGTGCCAGAACTGCTGCAACAGGCTTTCACCATCGCCCGCACCGGCACTGTCGCAGAGACGGCAGAACTGGTAGCACAGACTCAACCGGTCAGGGTCCGCTGCACTATCTGCGGTGCTGAGAGCGATGCCACTCCCAACCGACTTTTATGTGGCGCATGCGGCGACTATCGGACACAAATTGATCGCCGCGTGATGAGCTACTGCTGGCGAGCACTGGAGCTCGAGCGGGCCGACAGCAAATAAGCTTCGTCCCCGCTGGCTGGACAATGATTGGAGCGGACTGGAACAACCCGAACTTAAGGACAGGATGAGATAACCATGTGCGATACCTGTGGCTGCAATGTAACTGAGAGCAACCGTCACCTGATCGAAGAGGATGGCAAACACGCCCACACCCAGGACGGCAGCAATGCGGTTGAGGTGCTGGAAAATCTGCTCAGCGAAAACGATCGCCAAGCGGCCCACAACCGTCACCACTTCGACAGCCACGGCGTACTCACTATCAATCTGATGTCCTCCCCCGGGCAGTGGCAAGACCAGCCTACTCGAGGCCACCGTGCAGGCCCTGGGTGGTGAGTATCGTATCGGTGTGATCGAGGGCGACCTGGAGACCGAAAACGATGCCGAGCGGCTGCGTAGGCTTGGTATCGAAGCGGTACAGATCACCACTGGCACTGCTTGTCATCTGGACGCCCACATGGTCCACAATGCCTTGCACGATCTGAACCTGAGCCGCTTCGACATCCTCTTCATCGAAAACGTCGGCAACCTAGTATGCCCCGCCAGTTTCGACCTGGGCCAGCACCTCAATGTAGCGCTGCTCTCGGTCACCGAGGGCGACGACAAACCAGCCAAATACCCGGTGCTGTTCCGTACCGCCGACAACATCGTGATCAGCAAGGGCGATCTGCTGCGCTACCTGGACGACTTCAGCCCGGAGGCGTGCCGAAACCGCGATCCTGCAACCTGGCCACCGAGGTCCCCATCATCACCCTCTCGGCCAAGAGCGGCTCCGGACTCGACGAGTGGCTCGACTGGCTCCACAGCGAGGCTAACAAACAGCTGGAACGGGTGGTATTGGGCGAGACCCTGACACCAGGAGATCCAACTGCAAGGGGCGAAACTGCACTCCCACAACTGATTCATCACGCCAACTGGAGGGTGCAAAGCCCTGCAGTCGGCAATCCTTACATCAGCATGCCCATCACTGCCAAACAGTGGCTCGAACAGATCCGCACCCTGCCCCTGCCGAAGCGGGTGCGTATCATGAACGTCTGCGGCGGCCATGAGCGCTCCATCACCCAGGCCGGGCTGCGCGCTGCGCTGCCGAGAAACATCGAACTGATCCCCGGCCCCGGTTGTCCGGTCTGCGTCTGTCCCGAAGAGGATGTCTACCAGGCAATCCAGCTGGCACTCAACGAATCGGTCATCCTTGGTGGCGTTTGCCGACATGCTGCGGGTGCCGGTGAATGTGCCGAAGGATCAACCCGCGTTCGCTGGGATCAGGGCCCACGCCGCCGGCGCTGACATCCGTCCCATCGCCTCGCCGATGGAGGCACT
>AASF01001765.1 GCA_000168735.1 Candidatus Endoriftia persephone str. Hot96_1+Hot96_2
TCCGCACCTTTATCGAGCCCAAGTGCCAGCCTGGGGCGCTACCCCATTTCAACCTATCAGTGCTGATCTCCGATGCCTTTATGCAGGCGGTCGAACAGGATCAGAGCTGGCCGCTGCTGTTTCCGCTACAGGGGCTGAGTGAAACCGTTGCCGAGTCGCACCAGGAGAGGCTGGAGTGCAACTGGCCCGGCAGCGAACGCCCCCAGCGTTGCGTCGTGATAGAGCGACTGCCGGCACGACAACTCTGGCAGCAACTGCTGCACGCCAGCTATGAAAACGCCGAGCCCGGCGTGCTCTTTCATCGACCGGATGCAGCAAGAGGACAATCTAGCCTGGTGCCAAGCAGATTGTCGTTTGCAACCCCTGCGGTGAGATCCCCCTGCCCCATTACGGGGCCTGCAACCTGGGATCGATCAACCTCAGCCGCTGTGTCTTGCATCCCTTCAGCTCCGAGGCAGCGTTTGATTTTGAGGGGATTCAGCGCCTGAGCACCACTGCTGTCCGGCTACTCGACAACGGTGATCGATCTGTCAGCCTACCGCCCTGCCGCTAACAACGTCAGCAGGCCCGCGCCAGCCGCCGCATCGGCCCTTGGCATCACCGGGCCTGGGCTAATGCCCTGATCATGCTCGGGCTCGACTATCGCAGCGAGGCGGCCCGGGCGATGGCCAGCCGCGTTATGCAGACCATCTGTCACAGCGCCTATCTTGCCTCGACCGAACTGGCGGCAGAGCGGGGTGCATTCCCTCTGTTCGAGCGCGACGCCTATCTCGCCTCCCCCTTTATCCGCCGCCTGCCGGCAGAGATCCGCGACGCCATCGCCCGCCAGGGGGATCCGCAACAGCCACCTTACGGCCATCGCCCCAGCCGGCAGTATTAGTCTGCTAGCGGGTAACACATCCAGCGGCATCGAACCGATTTTTGCGCTGAGCCCAAAGGCGTTTGATCCGCGGTGCGGATGGCCGGCAAGCGTGGCACGAATTGCAGGATTATGCGGCTCAGCAATGGCAAAAGCAGCAAGGTGGCCAGCCCCTTGGCCATGTCAGTTTGCCACTGCCGATGAGATCACCCCTAACGCACAGCTGGCGACTGCCAGGCTGCCCTGCAGCCCTATGTGGATCAAGCGATTTCAAAAACGATCAATCTGCCGGAGAGGCTCAATTTCGATGATTTTGCCTCGATCTATGAAGAGGCATGGCGATTGGGGCTAAAGGGCTGCACCTGTTATCGTCCAAACCGCCTACGAGGGCAGATCCTGAAGCCACAACACACTACCCTGCCCCGCTGCTGCAATGAAGGCGGCACAGCTGCCAGCTAGTCTCTCTCTCCCCCATCCCACCTCTGGTCTTTCCAACAGGATACGGCTGCGTGGTGGCCGATCGCTGTTATAATCGCCGCCCAAACTGGCTAACAGGAGAGGCCCGTGCCCAAGGCAAGCGAATTAAAAAAAGGTGCCATTGTAGAGATCAACGGTGCACCCCATGCGGTGCGTCAGGTGGAGGCGAAGAGCCCTTCTTCCCGTGGTGCCTCAACCCTCTATAAGGTCCGCTTCACCAACCTGCAGACCGGACAGAAGCTGGATGAGTCATTGAGAGGGGACAATTTCTTCAAGGAGGCGGACTGCATCCGCAAACCGGTGCAGTTCTCCTACAAGGATGGTGAGACCTTCATCTTCATGGATCTGGAGGACTACAG
>AASF01001764.1 GCA_000168735.1 Candidatus Endoriftia persephone str. Hot96_1+Hot96_2
CGCAAGCAATGACGTCACATGGGACATTTTTTTTCGCAGCTGAAGCGATGGCAAAGCGCCTGGAACATCTCATGGAGGCGTTCCCCAAACTGGTGAACAGTCAGGTTGAGGAGGCGGTAAATAATTGGCGTAGGCAGACCGTTGCGTTGTCGCTTTCGGCGCCTGGCTCCGCTGGGAATATTGATGTGGGTGGTGAAAAGGGAGCTGTCTCCCCAAGCGAGACCATTCCCGATCAGATTGCCAGTGAGGCAATTGAACTGATCGCCAGCTACAGCATCGAGGATGTGATGGATATCCTGACAGAGGATTTTGGTATCACTCTCGATTATGCGCAGTTGATCGATCTCATTGGCATCGAGCGTTACCAGCATGCTTTGCACGGGGAGGCGATCGAATTGCAGCAGAACAAGGTCTCGTTGCTGCAGACCTCGGAGCTGTGGAACAGCATGGGGCGTCCGGCTCTGGGGTGATGCGTTGTGGGGCCCGCAGAGGGTCTCAATCCTGCTTGAGAGGCAGGAGTCCTTCTAGGAGCTGTCGGATTGGGGGCTGCCCTACTGCGACGGTGGCAAATCGGTTCATTTTTCCACTCGTCTTGCTAAGGACAGCCAAGCCAGACAGGCTTCTAAGGCTTCGGAAAAGTGCTATTCTCTTTGCGGTGGCAACCAGTGCCTCTCCGCCCACAAGCAAAAACTGTGGCTCCCCGCATTCCCCGACATCAACCAATAGTCAGATAGCAACCCGTGATGAGATGTTTGTCGGTGATCCAGTAGGCGCCATGAAACAGTGGCTCAGCCGGCAATGCCAGCTTCGCACCGGGAGCCTGTCTGAAACTGAACTGGCCGGTCTCGATGGTGATCTGTAACTCCACCTCATGGAAGCCAAAAAAGCGCCTCACTAACGGGTAGTAACACTTGTAGAGGCTCTCCTTTGCGCTAAAGACAAGTCGCCGTGGCAGCCCAGGGTGGGCATCCAGAAAGGCGGACTCGGTGTCACTCTCGATCTTGCGCTCTAAGCCCTGCCGCCAGTGGCGCCAGCGGCTCCACATCCACCCCAAGTCCGACAATCGCGCCGCGCTGGCACGCCAGCGCCAGCGCCAGATCCGCACAGTGTGAGATGCTGCCTAGGTAGCCTGCCGGCCAGCGTGGCTCACGTTGATCACCGCGCAGGATCGGTCCGCTGGTGCCACCAGCCAGCTGTATCGCGTGGTGAGCCGCGTGCCGTCCGGCGCGAAACTCCCGCCGGCGCTTCTCGATGGCGTTCTCGATGAGCTGTTCCTCCGCGGCGAACAGTGGTTGTTCCCACATCTCCGGGCTGGCGATAACCAGCGCCACTTCAGGGGGGAAGAGTTGCTCGGCTAAAAATTCAGATGGCATCGGGGTCTCAAGGCTAAATGCTGCAGGGTGTCAGCCGCGCAGTATAGCGGATGGTGTGATGACGCTTGCGAACTCAGGCGAGCGGGATAATACTTCTCGGGTCGGGCGTGTCATGATCAGGGAGACGTTGCATGAATCTGAGTCTTGCCCACTACTCTCACATTACCGAGATCGTCGGCGATATCGTTAAGGTCGCAGTGCCCGAACTGGTGGCCGGCCAGGGGGCAGGATATCTGCTATGGTGATTTGGCGCTGGTGACGGGGCGTGAGGGCGACAGCTCTCTGGCCCAGATCATCAACATGCAGGGTGAGCAGGTCAGCCTGCAGTTGTTCAACGGCACCAAAGGGGTGGGTACCGACTCCAGCGTGCGTTTCCTCGGCCACCCGATGCAGGCGACCTACTCCAGCAACATCCTCGGCCGGGTCTTCCGCGGTACCGGCGAGCCCATCGATGCCGGTCCTGACCTCTCCCATGACCCACAAGTCGCCATCGGCGGACCTTCGGTAAACCCGATGCGGCGGGTGCTGGCGTCGAAGATGATCCGCACCGACGTACCGATGATCGACGTCTTCAACTGCCTGGTAGAGAGCCAGAAGATTCCGATCTTCTCGGTCTCCGGCGAACCCTTCAACCGCTTCCTGGCACGGGTCGGGATCCAGGCCGACGCTGATGTGGTGGTGTTCGGCGGCATGGGGCTGATTTTTGATGACTACCACTTCTTCCGCACCGACTTCGAGGATGCCTGGGGTCTTTGCCCGCACCGTGATGTACGTCAATCAGGCCTCCGACCCCATCGTTGAGCGGCTGCTGATTCCCTGATATGGCGCTGGCGGTGGCGTGAGCGGTTCGCGGTGGAGGAGGGCCGGCGGGTGCTTGGTGCTGCTCACCGACATGACCGCCTTTGCCGATGCGCTGAAAGGAGGTTGGCATCGCGATGGACCAAAGTGCCCTCCAATCGCGGCTACATGGGTGACCTTTACTCGCAGCTGGCGCGCCGCTACGAGAAGGCCTGCGACTACGCTCAGGGTGGCTCGGTGACTATCCTCAGCGTCACCACTATGCCCGGCAACGATGTGACCCACCCAGTGCCCGACAATACCGGCTACATCACCGAGGGGTCAGTTCTACCTGCACAACGGGGAGCTCGACCCCTTTGGTTCTCTTGTCGCGCCTGAAGCAGCACGTGATCGGCAAACAGACCCGCGAGGGATCATGGCCAGATCATGAACACCATGATCCGTTTCTACTCCGGCGCCAAGGATGCGGAACAGAAACAGGCGATGGCCTTCGAGCTCCTCCGAGTTCGACCTCAAGCTGCTCAAGTTCGGCGGCCTGTTCCGCAAACGCTTTATGGATATCAATGTCTCGATGCCCCTGGAACAGGCCCTG
>AASF01001763.1 GCA_000168735.1 Candidatus Endoriftia persephone str. Hot96_1+Hot96_2
AAACGAATTCGCCCTTAATTCGACCCCGAGGCCGACAAGACCCTACCCAAGCAGACCGAAGATGAGACCGCTTCTGATGAGCAGGCGGCGACCAGCACCCTGGCAGAGATCACCGGAGCAACAGAAGAGGCTGCCACAACTGAACCGCTGCAATTGCCAGAGCAACCCAGCAGAGTGGTTGAGGTTGGCGAGGTCAACAAGGCGATCTCGACCCTCGATGCCATCGCCATGGACAACGTGGAGGCAACCCTGGGCATAGGCCAGGAGGAGCCGACCGCAGCGCCTGAGTATGACCAGGAGACCGAGGAGTTCCTCAAACTGGTGGAGCAAAACAATCGCACCGCCATGCGAATGAAGAAAAACCGCCGCACCATCCCGCTCGAAGACGATCTGCGCATTCTCGGCCTGCGGGTGCTGACAAAGCAGACCGATGAACGGGCCATCGCCGCGATGCTTCAGGCACTCAACGACGACAACAACGAGATCAGGTATGAAGCCGCACTCGCCATCGCCGAGGCCGCCAAACTCAACCGCGACGCCCCAGGGCTGATGAACGCCATGGGTTCCCTGATCACCCAGCTCGGCCTGGGCGACGAGGATCAACAGATCGCCTGCGCCCGCGCCCTCGGCTATCTCGGCAACAAGGCGGCGATCCTGCCGCTGCTGGATGCACTGCAGTCTGACCTCACCCAGACCAAGATCGAGGCGATCCGCGCCCTCACGAACCTCGCCTTGCACGGCTCTGACCCGGTTGAGGCGGACCACATGGTGACCAAGCCTGTCTCCCCCAAGACGATCGTCCGCAAGATCAAAGGCATGCTGCAGAGCCAAAAGAACGGGGTGCGCATCACTGCCGCCAACGCACTCAGCGAACTGCTGCAGCTCGAAGCACTGGCAGATGAGATCCCCGACACCATCGAGAGGTTGATTGCCACCGCCTTCCTTGGCAGCGGCGAACATGCACGTCCAATCGGCAAGATACTGCGTCAGATCGACGCCGAAGCCAGCGCACAACGCCTACTCAAGGGGCTGGCCGAGGTCGACTCCAGCGCTGAGCGGCGCTTTGTCATCGAAATGCTCGAAGAGCTGTTTGTTTCCCATTCCCAAGAGGCTCAGCCGCAGCAGGCGGCCTGATCCACCAACCAGACTCCACAGGAGATTCAGCACATGAAGAAGTTGATCACCGCGCTCAGCATCGCCGGCCTCTGCGCCCTACCCCTGGCAAGCCAGGCGGCCTACAAGGAAGGCACTGTCAGCAACGGCGGCACCATCACCGGCACTATCACGTTTGCCGGCAAGGACCTAGCGCCAAAGACCTACAAGATCAGCAAAGACAACGACGTCTGCGGTACCGGTACCCGTGAGATCGACTATGTCCGGGTCGAAGGCGGCAAGCTGATGGACGTTGTGGTCTATCTCGACAAGGTCAAGAGCGGCAAGCCCTTCCCCGCCGACGTTTCGGACGCCACCATCGATCAGCAGGGCTGTGAGTTCAAACCCTTCATGCAGGTGATGCGCAACAATTCCAAGCTCAACGCGGTCAACAAGGATCCGATCCTGCACAACATCCACACCTACGAGCTGATCCGCGGCGAGCGCCAAAGGGCCGAAAAAGACCATCTCCAACATCTCCCAGCCTGAACCCAATACCGTCACCAGCACCATCAAGATGAAGAAAGGGCCGGCGATGAAGGTCGAGTGCGACGCCCACGACTTCATGCACGGTTTTGTCTTCGTTGCCAAGAACCCCTACTTCGCCAAGGTAAAAGCAGACGGCAGCTTTGAGATCAAGGACGTACCGTCCCGGTAAATACAAGATCAAGGCCTGGCACGGCTTTTTGAAGAACCAGAAGGGCAAGGTCACGGTTGAAGCCGGTGGCACCGCAACCGTCGACTTCACCTTCAAGTAAGACAGAGGAGAGACCAGGCCATGGCGCTATTGAAACGATTCAATCTGGCACCGCTTGATTACATGGCGATCATCGCCGGCATCATCAACGCACTGGTGATTGGTTCCATCGTTGTCTACTGGTTTCTCAACCAATAACAAAAACCTGATACGGGTTGCGGGGCGATCCCTGCGACCCGTTATCTACCTTCTGATAACGACCAACAGCAAAACGACCCGATACCATGTCATCGCAAGCACAGACCCAACCCACGCAGACTGCGCCGCTGCCGGAATACCGCTCGATCCTGCTCGCAGTCGACTCTTCCGACCACGCCAACCGGGGCACTAGCGAGGCCGTCGCCCTGGCATCGATCTGGCAGAGCGATCTCACCGCTGCCCACGTCTACGCAGCCAAGCTGCACGATGTGCGCTTCCGCCAGATGGAGGGTGGTCTGCCGGAGCAGTTCCGCGAAGAGCAGGAGCTGGAGCGCCAGCGCGATGTGCATGATGACCTAATTACCCGTGGCCTCTCAATCATCACCGACTCCTACCTGGATCAGGCTGAGCGCGAGAGCCGAGAACAGAACATCGAACTCAGACGCCGCTCGCTGGAGGGCAAGAACTACCGCGAGCTGGTGAACGAGACCAACAGCGGCAACTACGACCTGCTGGTGATCGGCGCACTGGGGCTCGGTGCGGTCAAGAGCAGCCGCCTTGGCACCGTCTGTCAGCGTGTCAGCCGCCGCAGCGAGATCGAC
>AASF01001762.1 GCA_000168735.1 Candidatus Endoriftia persephone str. Hot96_1+Hot96_2
CCCTTGATCCGACCATGATGGCGGAGGCGGCGCGCCTCAATGTGGCGCATGGCGCCCAGAGTCGTCGATATCAATATGGGATGCCCGGCCAAGAAGGTCTGCCAAGGGTCGCGGGCAGGATCAGCACTGCTACGGGACAGCGCGCTGGCTGGACAAAGATTCTTCAAGCAGTGGGTCGACGCGGTGGATATTCCTGTCACCCTGGAAGATCCGCACCGGCTGGGATACCAACAACCGTAATGGGGTAGAGATTGCACACATCGCCGAGAACAGCGGCATCCAAGCGCTGGCGGGTGCATGGGCGCACCCGTGAATGCCGTTTTGCAGGAGAGGCCGAATACGAGACGATTCGCCAGATAAAAGAGGCTGTCGCCATCCCGGGTCATCGCCAACGGCGATATCGACTCCCCGGGAAAAGGCGGCTGAAGTTATAAGAGAGACAAGAGCGGACGGCGTGATGATCGGCCGGGCAGCCCAGGGCAGACCCTGGATCTTCCGCGGAGATCGATCACTACCTGAAGACAGGGGAAAAACTGGCAAGCCCATCGCTGAAGTGGACACAAGCAGTACTGATGGAACACCTGCAAAGCCTCTACGCATTCTACGGAGAACACCAGGGCGTACGCATCGCACGCAAGCACATTGCGTGGTACAGCAAGACCCACCCGGGTGGAGCAGGCTTCAGAAGGGAGATCAATCAGACCGACACAATCGCAGCACAACTACAACTCATAGGTCGGTTTTTTTCGATGCAAATGCAACTGGGGGAAATAGCGGCATGAACATTGAGGCAGGACTATACAGCAAGAGTGGCGAGGGGGATCTTAGCGCCACCCCGAGGAAAAAATCAGAGCCTTTGCGACAGTGCGTCCACGACGCAATGCAGCGCTACTTCGAGCACATCGACGGCCATGGTATGAGCAATCTCTACCGACTGGTGATGAACGAAGTGGAGTCACCGCTGCTGGAGAGCGTAATGGACTATACCGGCGGCAACCAGACTCGTGCCGCCGCGGTACTCGGCATCAGCCGCAGCACCCTGCGCAAAAAGCTCGCCCAGTACGGACTGGACTGAACTCCGTCCACCGAGCATAACAACGGCCACTCCGATCGCGCCTCCCTCAGTAGCACCCTGCCCGCAAGAATGAGACGCGATCGAAGCAGTAGCCCCAACTAGAAACCATTTGATAAACAAACGGATAGAGCAACCATGTCTGCAATCACCCGCGTCCTGATCAGCGTCTCTGACAAAACCGGCATCGTCGACTTCGCCCGCACCTTGGCCGACAAGGGCGTCGAGATCCTCTCCACCGGGTGGTACCGCCCGCCTACTTACCGAAAACGCGATCCCGGTGATCGAGGTCTCCGAGTACACCGGCTTCCCGGGAGATGATGGACGGCCGGGTGAAGACCCTGCACCCGAAGATCCACGGGTGGCATCCTCGGGCCGACGCGGGCACCGATGACAGCGTCATGAAAGAGAACGGGATCGGCCCCATCGAGCTGATCGTGGTCAACCTCTACCCCTTTGAACAGACCGTCGCCAACCCCGACTGCGATCTGCCCACCGGCATCGAAAACATCGACATCGGCGGGCCCACCATGCTGCGCGCCGCGGCCAAGAACCACACCGACGTCGCCGTGGTGGTGGATGCTGACGACTACGGCCGGGTGCTCGACGAGATGAGCGCCCGCAACGGCGAGGTCAGTCCAGCCACCCGTTTCGACCTGGCGGTCAAGACCTTCGAACACACTGCTCGCTACGACGCCGCCATCGCCAACTACCTGGGTGCCCGAGTGGGTGACGAGGCGAGCGACTTCCCACGCACCTTCTCGATGCAGTTCAAGCAGGTGCAGACCATGCGCTATGGCGAGAACCCGCACCAAAAGGCCGCCTTCTTCGTCGAACACCAGATCGACGAGGCGAGTGTCGCCACTGCCCGCCAGATCCAGGGCAAAGAGCTCTCCTACAACAACATCGCCGACACCGATGCGGCGCTGGAGTGCGTGAAGAACTTCGACGAAGGTGGGCCCTGTGCCCNTGCGNTTCATACGTCAAACACGCCAACCCCTGCGGGCGTCGCCCTCGGCGATAATCTGCTCGACGCCTACAACCGCGCCTACAGCACCGACCCGGAGTCGGCCTTCGGCGGCATCATCGCCTTCAACGGCGAACTCGACGGCGAGACCGCCCAGGCCATCGTCGAGCGCCAGTTCGTCGAAGTGATCATCGCTCCCAAACTCTCCGCCGCCGCCATCGAGGCTGTAACCGCGAAAAAGAATGTGCGTCTACTGGAGTGTGGCGAGTGGTCCGCCGAATCGCTGCACCGTTTGGAATTCAAACGCGTCAACGGCGGCCTGCTGGTACAGGATGCCGACCTGCAGCTGAGCAACCAGATCAAGGTGGTGACCGAACGCCAACCCACCGAAGCGGAGATGCGCGACCTGCTCTTCACCTGGCGGGTCGCCAAGTTCGTCAAGTCCAACGCCATCGTCTACGGTCGAGACGGCATGACCATCGGCGTCGGCGCCGGCCAGATGAGCCGCATCAACTCCGCGCGTATCGCCGGCATCAAGGCCGAACACGCCAGCCTAGAGGTGAAGGGCTCGGTGATGGCGAGCGACGCCTTCTTCCCCTTCCGTGACGGCATCGACAGCGCCGCCGAAGCGGGCATCGCCGCAGTGATCCAGCCTGGTGGTTCGATGCGTGACGAAGAGGTGATCGCCGCCGCCAACGAACATGGCATGGCGATGGTCTTCACCGGCATGCGGCACTTTCGTCACTGATCGGCTTTACCACGAAGAACACAAAGCACAAGAAGAAATAATGGCTAACGCCCTAGTGTTCTTTGTGCCCTTTGTGGTGAGACGCTGTTTCCATGAATAAGATCCATCCCACCGCCATCATCGAGGACGGTGCCGAGCTGCACCCATCGGTCAGCGTCGGCCCCTTCTCCATCATCGAGGGCGGCGTCTTCATCGGCGAGGGCTGCGTGATCGAGAGCGGGGTGCGCATCTTCAGCGGCACGACCCTGGGCAAAAACAACCGCGTTTACAGCGGCGCCATGCTGGGTTGCGAACCCTTGGATCTCAGCTTCACTCCGGAGAAGAGCCGCCCGTTGCTGATCGGCGACAACAACCACTTCAGAGAGGGCGTCAACTTCAGTCGCGGCGTGAAGAGCGAGGACGGCACCATCATCGGCAGCGGCAACTACTTCATGTCTAACTGCCACGTCGGCCACGACTGCCGTTTTGGCGACCACAACGTAGTCGGCTCTTACACCGCCTTTGCCGGCCATGCATCCGTCAGCAACAAGGCCTTCATCTCTGGCCTAGCGGGAATCCATCAGTTCTGCCGCATCGGCGACAACGTCATGATCGCCGGCTGCGCCAAGGTGGTTAAAGACGTCCCCCCCTTCAACACCTGCGACGGCAACCCAGCGCGCATCCTAGGGCTCAACGCAGTGGGGCTGCGCCGTAACGGCTTCGATGCAACGGCCCGCAAATCGATCAAACAGACCTACAAGATCCTCTACCACTCAGACCTCAACATCTCCCAGGCTCTGGAACAGCTGCGCGGTGAGCCCCAGGGCAGCGAGGCGCAGCGCATCATCGCCTTCTTCGAAGCCAGCGAACGTGGTGTCACCACACACAAGTAGCCGC
>AASF01001761.1 GCA_000168735.1 Candidatus Endoriftia persephone str. Hot96_1+Hot96_2
GGGCGAATGATTAGCGGCGCGAATTCAGCCTTGATCCATTTCTGGCGGGCGCAGCGCCTCGGCTTTCAACTTCAGCTGGCTGGAGCAGGAAGGGCTACGTGTCGGGTCCTGCAGCCGCTGGGCGAACGTCTAGCTGGAGCAGTTTACCGGTGCTGATCGAGCATGCCCCGGTCCCCTCCCTGACTGCATGGCGACCTGTGGGGCGGAAAACTCGCCTACGATCAGGCAGGCAATCCGGTGATCTTCGAGTGCAGCGGTCTACTACGGTTGATCGTGAGGCGGATCTGGCGATGACTGGGCTGGTTTGGGCGGGTTCAGCCGGGATTTTTACGCCGCCTATCAGGAGGCCTGGCCCCTCGATCCAGGCTACTCCGGTGCGCAAAGCGCCTCTACAACCTCTACCACATCCTCAACCATCTCAACATGTTTGGTGGTGGTTATCTGGGACAGGCGGCGGGGATCGATGGAGGGTCTGCTGGCTGAGATCGGCTAGCCCCAAAGTTGCGTCCCGGTGCTGGCAGTGTCCCTGCCATTTCAAGGTTTCGGGGCGGAAAACTGGGCAAAAAACTCCGGATCAAAGCGAGCAAACTCCAATAGAATAGGGTCCGCCATGAATATTTATCTGATCGCCTGTGGGCAACCGCATGCCCCGTTGGGTGGATGAGGGTTACCAGGAGTATGCTCGCCCGGCTGCCGGGCGAGTGTGCGCTCAAACTGGTGGAGATCGCCCCAGGCCACCGCGGCAAGGGGGCGGATATTCGNCGCACCTTGAGAGATGAGGGTGAGCGCATGCTGAAGGCGATCCCCAAGGGTGCCGGGTGGTGGC
>AASF01001760.1 GCA_000168735.1 Candidatus Endoriftia persephone str. Hot96_1+Hot96_2
GCCTCACTAAAGGGACTACTCTGCTGTTAACGAATCGCCCTTGATCAGCTCGCCCTCGGCGGTGACCAGCTTCAGCTCCAGGATATTGTGTACGGTAAGACCGTACTTCAGAGCAGTGGACCCCACCGGGAATTCTCCGCCACATTGCCGCCGATGGTACAGGCGATCTGCGATGAGGGATCGGGGGCGTAGTAGAGGCCGTGCGGGGCAACCGCCTGGGAGATCGCCAGGTTCCGCACCCCCGGGCTCGACCCGTGCGGTACGTGCCAGCGGGTCGATCTCGAGGATTCGGTTGAACTTCGCCAACCCCAGCAGCACCCCGTCAGCCAGCGGCAATGCCCCACCGGGAGAGCCCGGTGGCAGCCCCCCGGCGCCACCACAGGCACCCGCTGTTGGGTGACACAATCGCACCACCTGTTGCAGCTGCTCCAGCGTCTCCGGCAGCACCACCAGCAACGGCATCTGCCGGTAAGTGGGGCAAGCCGTTCGCACTGCATAGGGATGCAGCGCCTCAGGCTCATGGATTAGCGCCTCGGCGGGCAGCAACGTCTTCAGTGCAGCCAGCAACTGCGCCTTTTTTTGTTCTCTCTGTTCAGCACTCATCGCACATTGCTGTCACTCTTCCTGGGGACTCGTATTAAGTCGGGCTGCACCCGACATTAGCCTTGGTTTCAATCAATGACACCAAGCGGCCACGGACCGTCCTAAAGCCCAACCTATAATAGATGAGTGATAAGGATACCGTTTTGCCCTTACAGAGCGGGAGCACAACACCCCAACAGTTCTCAGGGTCTTATCCCTCCCTGCCACTTCGGGCGCCTCCCCCCATCGGCACAGCTATAACCTTTTATTTAACCTATGATCACAAAAAATTAGTTCAGCTTATGGTTGTGATTGGCTATGCTGCCAACCATCCGACAGCGAACAGAGACCGCACTGGAGTCATCATGAGCGCCAATACCGATCAGTATCTCATTACCGAAGAACCCTACTACCAGCCCCAGGGGGACGAGGTCGCCCTCTATCAGGCGGCCTACGAGGAACGCCTGCCAGTGATGGTGAAAGGCCCCACCGGCTGCGGCAAGTCCCGCTTTATCGAGCACATGGCCTGGAAGTTGGGCAGGCCGCTGATCACTGTCGCCTGTAACGAGGACATGACCGCCTCCGACCTGGTCGGCCGCTATTTGCTCGACGCCGACGGCACCCGCTGGCTCGACGGCCCGCTCACCGTGGCCGCCCGCATCGGCGCCATCTGCTATCTGGATGAGGTGGTTGAGGCGCGCCAGGACACCACCGTGGTGATCCATCCCCTCACCGACCACCGCCGCACCTTGCCGCTCGACAAGAAGGGCGAGGTAGTCACCGCCCACCCCGACTTTCAGCTGGTGATCTCCTACAATCCCGGCTATCAGTCGCTGATGAAAGACCTCAAGCAGTCCACCAAGCAGCGCTTCTCCGCCCTCGACTTCGACTACGCCCCGGCCTCGCTGGAAGTCGGCATAGTGACCAAGGAGACCGGCATCGATGAAGCGACCGCAGGCAAGCTGGTGAAGATCGGTGAGACCGCCCGCAACCTGAAGGGCCACGGCCTCGATGAGGGCATCTCCACCCGTCTGCTGGTCTACAGCCGCCCAGCTGATCAAGCGCGGCATCGAGCCGATCGCCGCCTGCCGCATGACCCTGGTGCGCCCGATCACCGACGACGCCGACATCATCGCCACCCTGGACCATGCTATCGACGCGGTCTTCGGCTGATTTTCTATTCAAGAAACGAATAAAAATATAGCCACGCATTAATGCACATCACCGCAAAAAGAACGCGAATAGACCATTTATTTTCCCGTTTGCGAAAATTTGCGGTAATTAGCGTCTATTCGCGGCTTAATCAAGCCCAGATGGTGGGGTAATGAACGCATGAGCATCAGCGAAGTCGAACTTAAAGATTACCGCGATCAACTCGGCTGCGGCTTCGAGCAGCTGGACCCGGTCTTCGGCGACTGCATGGAGGAGGCCCAAGCCCTGCTGAGCCCGGAAGGGGTCGATGCCTACCTGGAAGGCGCTTCGATGGCCTGTAAGATCGGCCGCGGCGTGGAACCGGTGATCGTGTTCTTGGAGGAGATGCCCCAGGTCGCCGCCAGGGTTGGCGAGGCGGTCCTGCCGCTGATCTCCCAGACCGTCTGGAAGATATCTCGCACTCCCAACGGCAAGTCGATCCTGCCATTTCTGCAGGTGTTGCCAGAGGCGAGCCGCCGCCTCGGCAGCCGGGAACTGCTGACCAGTTTCATCGAACTGCTGCTCGACACAATGGACCGCACCACCGGTTCGATCCACGGCTTCCACACCACCATCCCCAGCCCTTCGCTGCCCGACCTGCTGAAAAAGATCCCCTATCTGCTCAGCCAGCTCTCCTTCGAGGGGCTCCACAACTGGATCGACTACGGGGTACGCAACTACACCAGCCATCCGCAGCGCCAGATCGACTACTTCAGCCTGCAGTCCGCCGACAGCCGTGCCATTCTGCAGCGGGAGCGTCACGGCACCCTTGTTCTACGACAAACGAACGCAAGCTCGACTACTACATGAAGGGCGCTGTGGGAGCGCAAGGCCCAGCTCGTCCCCTACTCCGAGGGCTTCGACGAACTGCGCAAGCCGATGCCCTACTACGACCCGCTGGGCATTCGCGTCCCCGACGTCTATGACGACCTCAACGGCGTCAGTGGCATAAGGGCGAATTCGTTT
>AASF01001759.1 GCA_000168735.1 Candidatus Endoriftia persephone str. Hot96_1+Hot96_2
TTGATCAGACCGGCGCCGGCAGTCACCGCCTCGCGCATCACCGCCGGCTTGCTGGTGTCGATGGAGATCGGCCGATCGATCTCACCGGCTAGCGCCTCGATGAGCGGGATCACCCGGTCCAGCTCCTGCTGCTCGGAGACCGACGCGGCGCCTGGGCGGGTCGACTCGCCGCCGATATCGATGATCGCCGCCCCCTCTGCCACCATCTGACGTGCGTGCGCGAGCGCCGCATCAGCGGCCAGAAAACGGCCGCCGTCAGAGAAGGAGTCGGGGGTAAGATTGAGAATGCCCATGACCTGAGCGGAACTCAGGTCGATGGGCTTGCCTGCGCAGTCGAGTTTCAAGTGCAGACTGGGGTGGGATCAGTGCTGGTTTGCCGGATCACCCAGAGTATCGGATGAATCTCCGGACGAGGCTGCCGAATTACCACTAGCGGCACCGCCGGTGGAATCAGATTCAGAGTCGTCCCAATCTTTCGGTGGACGTGGCACTCTGCCCTCCATGATGTCGTTGATCTGATCCGCGTCGATCGTCTCGTACTTGATCAGCGCCTCCGCCATCATCTTTAGCTTATCGATATTCTCGGTGAGAATACGCTCCGCACGCTGATAGTTGTGGTCGATAAAGCCACGGATCTCCTCGTCGATGGCATGTGCGGTGTCATCAGAGACATTCTTGTGCTGGGTCACCGAACGACCGAGAAAGACTTCACCCTCCTCCTNCTACCGTAGGTCAGCGGACCAAGCCGCGAGGAGAGTCCCCACTTGGTCACCATGCTGCGGGCAATCTCGGTGGCGCGCTCGATGTCGTTCTGCGCGCCGGTGGGTCACCTTGTCAGGACCGAAGGTTAGCTCCTCGGCAATACGACCGCCGAACAGGCTGGAGATCTGGCTTTCCAGATGCTCCTTGGCTCATGCTGTAGCGATCCTCCTCCGGCAGAAACATGGTCACACCCAGAGTGCGGCCGCGCGGGATGATACTGACCTTGTAGACCGGGTCGTGGGAGGGCACCAGCCGACCGACGATGGCGTGACCCGCCTCATGGTAGGCGGTAAGACTCTTCTCCTCGTCGCTCATCACCATGCTGCGCCGCTCGGCGCCCATCATGATCTTATCCTTGGCCTTCTCCATCTCCGCCATGCCGACCATCTTCATGTTGGCACGGGCGGCGAACAGCGCCGCCTCGTTGACCAGGTTAGCCAGATCGGCGCCGGAGAAGCCGGGGGTACCGCGGGCGATGATCGATGCTTTGACATCGTCTCCTGCCGCCACCTTGCGCAGGTGGACTTTGAGGATCTGCTCGCGACCGCGCACATCGGGCAACGGCACCACCACCTGGCGGTCGAAACGACCGGGACGCAGCAACGCCGGGTCGAGCACGTCGGGACGGTTGGTCGCGGCGATCACGATCACGCCCTCGTTGCCACTCGAAGCCATCCATCTCCACCAACAGCTGGTTGAGGGTCTGCTCACGTTCGTCATGACCACCACCCAGGCCGGCCCCACGATGGCGACCGACCGCATCGATCTCATCGATGAAGATGATGCAGGGCGCATGCTTCTTCGCCTGCTCAAACCATATCGCGCACCCGAGAGGCGCCTACACCCACGAACATCTCCACGAAATCGGAACCAGAGATGGTGAAAAACGGCACCTTGGCCTCGCCGGCGATGGCCCGGGCCAGCAGCGTCTTACCGGTACCCGGCGAGCCGACCATCAACACTCCCTTGGGGATCTTGCCGCCGAAAGCTTTCTGAAACTTGGAGGGGTCGCGCAGGAAGTCGACCATCTCGGTGACCTCCTCCTTGGCCTCCTCCACGCCGGCCACATCGCTGAAGGAGACCTTGATCTGGTCCTCACCGAGCATACGCGCCTTGCTCTTGCCAAACGACATGGGCGCCGCGACCACCGCCGCCGCCCCTGCATCTGGCGCATGAAGAAGATCCACAGTCCGATCAAAACGAACCAGAGGAAACCAGTTGATCAGGGAAATTCGCGCCGCTAATTCATTCG
>AASF01001758.1 GCA_000168735.1 Candidatus Endoriftia persephone str. Hot96_1+Hot96_2
AGCAAGGTGTAGTGGTGGTCAAAAAGCAGCTGCAAAAAGGTGAAGAGGCCGCCCTGCTCTGGCTCTCCGCTGCGCTGGCAACTCAGCACTATCCAACAGCACCAAGCCACGAGCGGGTCAAGTAGTGGGATTTCATCACATATACTGAAAGCAGACCCTACTCATGGAGGCAGGCGCAATGGGCGACCGGAAGCAGCATTGGGAGCAGGTCTACCGCGACAAATCCCCTCTCGAGGTCAGTTGGTACCAGAAAGAACCCAGCCTCTCTCTGGAGCTGATCCGCAACAGCGGCATTCAAAAAGATGATCCCATCATCGATGTGGGGGGTGGTGCCTCGCTGCTGGTCGATCGGCTGCAGCAGACGGGCTACTCACAGCTGTCGGTGCTCGATATCTCCGCCAGGTCACTTGCCTATGCGCAAAGCCGATTGGGACGAGGCGGCCAGGCAGATCGAGTGGCATGAGGTGGATGTGACTGAATTCAGCGCCCCCCACCGCTACGCTCTCTGGCACGACCGAGCAGTATTTCACTTTCTCACCAAGGGCAGCCGACCGTGAAAAGTATGTCGAAGTTCTGAACGCATCCCTGCGGCCCAACGGGCATCTGGTGATCGCCGCTTTCGCAATTGGCGGCCCGACCCAGTGCAGCGGCCTGAATATCGTGCAGTATGACGCGGAACGTCTGCTGAATGTGCTGGGTGATGGGTTTCAGCTGCTTGAAGAGCTGTCGGAATCTCATCCCACGGCCCGGCCGGACAAGCGGCAGGCGTTCTCCTATTTTCATCTGCACCGCTTTGTGACTTTCCAACTGCCAGGCAACACCGCTTAAGACATCAAAGCCTGAACGCAAACCGTAGCAGAACCGCAACAAAAGATTAATTTAAGCTGTAACGTCTACCCATCAAGAATGGAAGACGCTAAACACGAGAAAAGGTAGAGCAAAGAATGACCATAGAAAAGCGATACAACCGCCGCATCCCAATCACTTTCGATGTCCAGATCATCCACCGCAATCGCTGCATCACTGCACAGGCCAATGGCACCTCCTCTACCGGCATCTCTCTTCGGGATAAAGCGCTGATCATCCCCACTGGTAGGTTCATCGAGATGAGCTTCAATCTAGGTGCGCACCAATGGCAGGTATTCGGCCTGGTCATCTGGTCCACTCCAGAGCAAATCGGCATCATGTTCCAGTTTCCACAACCCGAGCTATTCGAAACAGTGTTTCAACTCAAGTCGACGCTGGAAAAGATCAGGGAAAACCGACGAGCACCCATTGCCGCTCATAGCCTCCCCTGCTGAAGCCACTTCTGCGGCCTAGTGTCTGAACTGCCGCCAGGAAAGGGCAGGTATTCAGATTCGATGGGGGCCGAGCGGACGGCCTCCAAGTGCCTTGCCCTGCAATGTCATCAAGACCAGCCAGCACCGGACTCCGCCAGTTCCCTGGCCAACCTGGATGCATGCGGGCAGCTCAACCCAGCGGTCAGGCGGATCTCAGCCTGGCAAAGATCTCATCCTTCATCTGCGCACGTTGCTTTTTCATCTGTTCAATGTCCAGATCCTCGATCGGCTGGCCGCGCTCTTCGAGCTCCCGAATCTCGTCATCCAGGACGTCATGTTTGTCTACCAACGCAGCAAACTCGGCATCAGCAGCCTTTGCCGCCTCCAGTCTCTCATGAAATTCAGGAAACTCATGGTCGATGTCATGGTGTTCTGAAAGCATGGTTTTTTCCTCTGTTGGGAGTGAGCAGTTCTAGAGTAGCAGCAGCCAAAACGACTGGAATGATCAGGCTCAAGGGAAGCTCATTAGCCTGGCTGAATCACCTGCGGCCAGGTCCACACATAGCTCAAACAGAGGCACTGCCAAGGGTGAAGAGAAAGCAGGCACCGCCCATCCGGGCGGTTCTCCGCCGTCAGGCATCCTCCTTGCAGATCCACGATGCGGCGGGCGATAGCCAACCCCAGGCCGGCATGCCCGGTCTGACCAGTTGCAGGGCGACTGCGATAGAAGGGATCGAAGATGTGCGGCAAATCGGCTGCGGCGATGCCGCGGGCCACTATCCTCGATCGCCACCGCCACTGAATCTGCGCTCTGCTGAAAGCGGATCCGGATCGTCCCACCCTGCGGAGTGTGGTCAATGGCATTGCTGATC